>NZ_CP020772.1:2400000-2700000 GCF_002097535.1 Halobacillus mangrovi | reverse complement strand
AAATCGCTTACGCGTTAACGCTAGAAGAGGAACTGTGTGTCTGTGATGTTGCAAACATTATCCGTGCAACCAATGCGGCCGCTTCACACCATTTGCGCTTATTAAGAAACATGGGATTAGCTAAATATCGTAAAGAGGGAAAATTAGTTTTTTATTATTTAGCGGATGAACATATTCACCAGCTTGTGAAGATTGCTATGACTCACGCGAATGAATAATGATAGATAATTGGAGTGATGGAAATGAGTCGCATCGAAGAACATCCGAAAAACAGCTGCTGTTCAAGTGAATCATCAGATATTACAAGTACACCAATGCTTGAACCTGACACAAATGCATCGTGCTGTGGAACTACTGAAAAAGATAGCCCAAATACCAGTACTATAGAGAAGGATAGTGCATGCTGCGGTACTTCAGAGAAGAAAAAATCTATTTCCGGTACCATAGAAGAGGAGAATGCATGCTGCAGTACCTCAGATGGAGATCGCTTGAGCTCAAGCATTTCAGAAAAGGAAAGTACATGCTGCAGCACTTCAGAAAAAAATAACTCTGGCTGCTGCTCAAGTGAACAAGGAGCCGAGGAGAAGTCAAAACAAAATATCTCACCTTCATTAGCTCTGCGCACCTATAAAGTTGAAGGGATGGATTGCCCTTCTTGTGCAGCGACGATTGAGAAAAGCCTTGGAAAGAATGAAAGCATTCAATCAGCAGAAGTTAATTATGGAACAGGGAAGCTTAAGGTAGAAGCGTCCAGTGTAGCTGTCCTCGATGAGGTTCCAAAACTGGTTGGTAAAATAGGATTTGATATAGCCGCTCCGGTAGTTAATTATCAGGCTGAAACTTATGTGATTGAAGGGATGGACTGTGGTTCTTGTGCCCAAACCATTGAAAAGCATCTCAGTCAGCATCCAGATGTAAAAGAGGCGCGGGTCAATTTTTCTACCGGAAAATTACACATACAACATACAGCGTCTCCAGACGTTATTATGAAAGAGGTAGAAAAATCCGGATTTAAAGCATCTGTGGATTCAAAAGGGAAAAGAGAAGAGACGGTAAAATCGAAACCAAAAGACTTGAGAACGACGATCTCAGGAAGCTTTTTAGGTCTTGGTTTTATCAGTTCTTTTACAGCCCTTCCTGAGATGTTATCTGTAATGTTTTATGCCGTATCTATTCTTGTCGGAGGATATAAGCCTGCGAAAAGTGCCTTCTACTCGATTAAGAGTGGTTCATTAGATATGAATGTCCTAATGGCTTCTGCCGCTCTTGGAGCTGCCCTCATTGGTGAGTGGTTTGAAGGTGCAATGGTTGTCTGGTTGTTTGCGCTTGGGAACATGCTTCAAAATAGGTCGATTGAACGTACAAGAGACTCGATTCGAAGTTTAATCGATCTTACTCCTTCAGAAGCTACAGTGAAATCTGGAAGTGAATGGATTAAAAAATCTGTAGAGGAGATTACAATAGGAGAGGTGCTTTTAATCAAGCCTGGTGAAAAAGTGCCGCTCGACGGTGAAATCATCTCTGGTGCCTCCAGCTTAAACCAGGCGCCGATCACTGGAGAGTCGCTGCCTGTCGACAAAAAACAAGGAGATGAAGTGTTCGCTGGAACCATTAATGAGCATGGTTCTATACAGGTCAAGGTCACAAAGCTTGTGGAAGACACGACCATTGCAAATATTATTCACCTTGTAGAAGAGGCCCAGGCAAAGAAAGCCCCCACTCAGGCATTCGTCGATCGATTTGCAAGCGTCTATACGCCGATTGTTTTCATTCTCGCTCTCCTTATTATGGTCTTCCCTCCGCTATTAGGATTCGGAACATGGGGAGACTGGATTTATAAAGGGCTCGCCTTATTAGTAGTGGCTTGTCCTTGCGCATTAGTGATTTCTACTCCAGTAGCAATCGTTTCGGCGATCGGAAATGCAGCGAAAAACGGGGTGCTCATCAAAGGGGGCACTTTCTTAGAGAAAGCTGGAGCAATTACGGCAATGGCTTTTGATAAAACGGGTACGCTGACAGAAGGAAAACCGAGAGTGACACAGCTGATAGATTTAAATAATAATAGAGATGATCTATTAGCGATTGCCCGTACCATTGAAGAGCATTCGACTCATCCAATCGCAAGTGCGATTACGTCTTACGCTGAAGAAAGACACATCTCAGCTCAGAACGGAACCGACTACGAAGCAATTGCAGGGAAGGGTGCGAAAGCTGTGATTGATGGTGTAGAATATTTCGCTGGCAACCCTAAACTTTTCAAGGAGATGAATATTGCCCTGGATAAGGTCAACGGTGAAATTCATTCCATTCAAAACGACGGAGGTTCCATCGTCCTCGTGGGTACCCGTAAAAAAGTGTTAGGGATCATCGGAGTTTCTGATACGATCCGTGAGATCACGGTTCAATCGATCCAGCATTTAAAGCAGGCAGGTTTAAATGAATTGGTTATGCTTACAGGTGATAATGATGGAACAGCGAAGAAAATAGCATCATCAGCTGGAGTGGACAGATATTTCTCTGAGCTTCTACCCGAAGATAAGGTCAAGGCCATTAAAGAGCTTCAAGCAGAAGGCAAACGTGTAGCAATGGTCGGAGACGGAATTAATGATGCACCTGCACTGGCTACTGCTGATCTAGGGATCGCGATGGGAGGAGCAGGAACGGATACCGCAATGGAAACAGCGGATATCGTTCTGATGGCTGATAATTTGGAAAAACTTCCTCATACCGTTCGCTTGAGCCGGAGAACATTAGCCATCATTAAACAGAACGTCTGGTTCTCCCTCATTACGAAATTCGCAGCCCTGCTATTGATTTTTCCTGGCTTACTCACGTTATGGATGGCCGTTTTGGCAGATACGGGAGCAGCTCTTGTCGTAATTATAAACAGCATGAGATTATTAAGACAAAAATAGAGAGGGTACCCTCTCTATTTTTTACATAGTTGCTGTGTGAAAAATAGATCGTATTAGGAGGAAGTCTATTGCTTACCGTTATTTTCCTGTTTTTATTCGCAGGGGTAGCTGAAATCGGAGGCGGCTATTTAATTTGGTTATGGCTGAGAGAAGGAAAACCATTTTACTTCGGCCTTATTGGTGGATTATCTCTAGCCCTTTATGGAGTGATCGCGACCTTTCAGTCTTTTCCATCATTCGGAAGAGTTTATGCCGCCTATGGAGGGGTGTTCATCGTGCTGTCTGTGTTATGGGGATGGGGGATAGATCGGAAAACACCGGATTTCTACGACATCCTTGGAGCGGGGATTTGCATTATTGGCGTGGCAGTCATGTTATGGGGACCCAGAGGTTGATTTTCCTTCATACTTTAATGTGCGAAAAAACATAGAAGGAACCCGCTATCGAGTTCCTTACCAATTACTTTAAGATGACGTTCATTACTTCATCCTCTTCTACAAAACGTAACGCTTTTGTTCGATACTCTTCTTCATGCAGAAACGTATGGCGGTTTGGCTTCATGAGTGGACTCTTTTCAATTGCTTGCTGGAAGTCATGCTTTTTCATCTCCAGGGTTTTTACATAATCAAAAAAACCTGTTCGGCTAAAAATCTTTTGCATGCGTTCTGCCCGGTGTTCATGGACATTCGCCATGATATAGGTGGCGATGCCTACTTGAATTCCGTGCATTTGCGGATGTTCTGCATATTTATCTAAGGCATGTGAAATCAGATGTTCCGATCCGCTGATCGGTGCGCTGTTTCCGCTGATGACGGTAGCAACGCCTCCCATCGTTAAGGAGCTGACGAGCTCTTTTAAAAACGTAGGATTCTTGATGTCCTGCATCGGGGTTCGTATAAAGCTGTTGACGGCTTTTTTACTGAGCATGGATGCGAAAGCGTTCACATATCCTACGCCTTGAGACTCCTCGAACTCCCAGTCATAAAGCGCAGTTATATTTGACATCAAGTCGCCAACGCCAGCCAAAATGAATTTATCTGGCGCATGATGGATAATATCCAAATCAGCAATGATACCATAGGGAACTTTGGCTGGGACAGTTGTTTTTTTGCCTTCAATGAGCAATGAGCAGTTGCTGCTCGCAAAGCCATCATTGGATGCTGAGGTTGGTACACTTATGAATGGAGTGCCGCGGGAAAAACTGATATACTTCCCGTAATCAATGACGGAACCACCTCCAATGGCAACTATTACGTCATATGGATGAAATGAAAAAGCGTACGTAATAAGTTCCTTAATGTCCAACTGATCGTTCATAAGAACGGTCTCAAGTTCTAATGTATAAAACGCTCCCCGCACTTTTTCCTCAAATTGATCGAAAGTGAAACCATCGAATAAAATGAGAACTTTCTTAAATCCATGTTTGTTAAGCAGTGATTCGAGATGGTAAATCGCTCCTTTTTTGATTTCCAAAATAGCAGGTATGGGGATGTTCGTTATGGGATTACTCATGAGAGATAAACCCTTCATCTTTTAATTTTTCTTCCACTTCCTTAAAGGACTTTACAGGAACAAAGGGTACGTCTTTTTTTCTCAAAATATCCTGAAGCACGTCTTTAGCAAAAGTGAGGTCTGCATAAACAGCTGGATGGGAATCCGGCTCGCTGTCCCCTGCGAAGTGTACGATGTCATACGTTTCTTTTAATTCCTGAATGACCTTTGATTTGTCGATGCCGTAACGTTCAGAGTAGTGCCGGTGCTCAGGATCTATGTTCATATGTATATTCTTATTCTCATAGTACCCCTCATTGGATAGGACCGTTACATCCTCAACGCCGTACTTCTTCAAAATATGATAGATATAATAATCTGTACCTGCACTTAGCACGTAAACATCAGCACCGTTTTGTTGTACTTTTCTTATAAAAGCAGGGACGTGATCGTCAATCGGGATGTTCAGAATATCATCAATAATTTTTTCTTCATCCTGGTCGATGGAAGAGAAGACTGTGCTCAGGAAGTCGATATCTTTCATATGGCCTGCTTTCCACTTTTTAAAAAGCTCTTCTCCTTCAGGATAATACTTCTCAATGACAACCCAGTAAAAATCTTTATTCGAGATCGTACCGTCAAAATCGGAAACGAATGCCCACTTTTTCATCTTAACCCCTCCAAAATTAAGCTTTATATCTACTTCTATTTTAACGGACTGAAGACCTTCTCACTACAGCTTAATGCCAGAAACCTGAATCTGAATGTTAAGAAATAATAAAATATCTTAATATGGACACTTTATCTTTGCAATTCTCCTTCATGTTGTGTAGGATTCATTTCGGGAAACGAAATAAAAGGGAGGGGAATTCCTATGGATGAGCAAAACGAACCGAACATTCCACATCCAAAGAGACTTCTGGTGTCTTTATGTGCAGTCCTTATGCTTTCTGTCATGAACGGAACAATGTTCAATATCGCTGTGCCAGATATCGCCAAGACTTATCAATTGATGCCTTCGGAAGTAAGCTGGGTGATGACGGGTTACATCATGGTTTACGCTGTCGGAGCATTGACGTATGGGAAATTAGCTGACTATTATCCATTCCGTACACTGATCACGTTTGGGTTAACGATTTTTGCGGTGGGCTCGTTATTTGGTTTCTTCGCACAAAACTATGGAATGGTTTTAGTGGCAAGAGTCATTCAAGCCGTTGGAGGAGCGATGATCCCAGCACTAGTCTTTTTAGCACCGATTCGTTATTTTCCAAAGACACGAGGAAAAGTCCTTGGGATCGTATCTTCTGTGATGGCGTTCGCTTCTGGAATTGGTCCGATAGCTGGAGGGTTTATAGCGGGATTCCTCGACTGGCGATATTTGTTTTTAACATCCGCAATGATCATCATTACTTTGCCATTCTTACGAAGAAATCTACCTCAAGAAGAGGTGAATAAGGGTTACATTGATTATATAGGGGCTGTTTTCATTGCTGGCTTCATCTCTACGCTCCTGCTTGGAATCACCCTTGGCATTTCGTGGATTTTTGCTTTGACCGTTCTTTTCTTTGGATTGAATTTATGGAGAATGAGGTCGATTAAAGAGCCGTTCATTCCTCCGCACTTGTTCAAAAATGGGAAGTACCGTTCGACGATCATCACGAGCTTTCTAAGCATCACTTGTTTATTTGGGATGATGTTCATGCTGCCGATCATGTTCAGAGACAGCTATCACCTGGGAACGATGGCCATTGGCCTTGTACTATTCCCGGGCGCAATAAGTGCTGCTCTTATGGGACAAAAAGGAGGCTCTCTTGTCGACTCAAAAGGCAACACCTTCGTTCTTTACTTGGCGATGACCCTTTTAGCGGTTGGTTTCTTCCTGCTTTCCATGATCGTAGGTGCCAACCAATTTGTCGTCAGCGCAACGATCATTGTCGCTTATATGAGCTTTCCACTTGTTCAGGCGTCTTCCGCTGATATTCTTGCCAACCTGTTAGAAAAAAATGAAACAGGCGTAGGCATGGGCGTTTTCAATTTGCTTAACTTTGTTTCAGGAGCTATAAGTGGAGCAGTAATTGGAAAAACCTTGGACTTATTTAACCCATCTCAGCCGTTTAATTGGTTAGGATTTAATGGAGATACGTCCGTGTACAGCAACATCTTTTTAGGATTTTCATTAATAATCTTGTTATCGATGACGCAATTCTATCTGTTTTATAATAAAAAAGAAATTTCATACAAAAGACCTGTTTCACAGCAATAAGACTGCAAGTAAGAACCTTCCTTTTTAACAGGAGAGGTTCTTTTTTTGTTAAATAGTCTTTACGATTTCTGTTATGTTCCCAAAAATCATAGACTTTGGCTAAGCTTAATTCCATGTCAATCGTATTAGGAATTCAATCACATTTTGGATGGTAATTAAAATTAGATCTGGTTAATTTTTGGAAAATATGTTTAATGATACCGGTATAGGGTAATCGTCTTTGTGAACCATATCTTATAAGGAGGCGTTTAATTAGTTATGTCACACGAAAATTATCAGTCTGCCATTAAAGCTTTACATGAGTGCATGGAGGCTTGTAACCATTGTTACGATGCCTGTCTGCAAGAAGATGACATCAAAATGATGGCTCAATGTATCCGTTTAGATCGCGAATGTGCGGATATTTGCGGTTATCTCGAACAAGCATTAGTAAGAGGCACGCCGTTTGCTGCTGAACTCGCAAATGTATGTGCGAAGATATGTGAGGATTGCGGAAATGAGTGTAAGAAACATGATCACGACCACTGTCAAAAATGTGCAGAGGCATGCTTCCAGTGTGCAGATGCTTGTAAGAGTATAGCTTAATCCATCCTGACATAGAATAACCACGGATTTGAATTTTCAAATCCGTGGTTATTTTTGTAATCTTTTATGTTTTAACTATACCCCTACTAGGTAATAGTATTACAAATAAGAAATCATGAGTACAGGAGGAGTCAGCTATGGCACAAGAACACAACCATAATCATCGTAAACATGAGCATGATCATCATGGAAGTCATGAGCAGAAGAATGACCACAATAATCATGAGGAACACGGACATCATGACGATCATGGAGGTCATGATCATCACGACCATGGAAGTATGATTGAAGACTTTAAACGCCGTTTTTATATTTCTTTAATTGTCACCATTCCAATCCTGCTTTTATCACCAATGATTCAGGATTTTATTGGACTTGAGTTTTCATTCCCTTATGATCAATACGTACTATTTGGATTAGCCACGTTCGTCTTTTTCTACGGTGGCTGGCCATTCTTGACAGGGTCTGTGGATGAACTTAAAAATAAAGAACCCGGCATGATGACCTTGATCGGTCTCGCTATTGTAGTTGCGTATGGGTACAGTTCCCTCGTTGTGTTTGGCTGGTCAGGCCGTAACTTTTTCTGGGAGCTTGCAACCTTAATTGATATCATGCTGCTTGGACACTGGATTGAGATGAAATCAGTCATGGGAGCATCCAATGCGCTTCAAGAACTCGTTAAACTGATGCCGAACGAAGCTCACCGTCTGAACGAAAATGGTGAAACGGAAGATGTTCCGCTTCAAGAATTGCAATCTGATGATCTTGTGTTAGTGAAACCAGGGGAAAAAATACCGGTAGACGGTACGATTTATGAAGGAAAATCCGCCATTGATGAGTCCATGTTAACGGGGGAATCCATGCCCGTAGAGAAGAACGAAGAAGATGAAGTCATCGGAGGTTCTATCAACAAAGAAGGAAGCTTAAAGATCCGCGTTAAGAAAACCGGTGATGATACGTACTTATCTCAAGTAATTACGCTTGTAAAAGAAGCGCAGAACTCTAAATCGCGGGCTCAAGACTTTGCAAATCGAGCAGCCAAGTGGTTGTTTTATTTAGCACTCACTGCAGGAATCGCCACATTTATTATTTGGACATCCCTGGGGTTTGCCTTTGATACAGCCGTTGAACGGATGGTTACGGTTATGGTCATTACCTGCCCGCACGCATTAGGCCTTGCCGCTCCATTAGTGGTAGCCGTCTCTACGTCACTTTCCGCTAAGCAAGGATTATTGATTAGAAACCGTACTCAATTTGAGAATGCACGCAACATTGATGCAGTCATTTTTGATAAAACAGGTACGTTAACCAAAGGTGAGTTCGGAGTGACCGATGTCGTTCCTGAAGAAAATCAGGAAAAGGATCAGCTGCTTTACTGGGCGGGCAGTGTGGAGCAAAATTCTGAACACCCGCTGGCTCAAGGGATTTTAGAAAAAGCCCGTGAGCAAGAGATCAGCCTGGGGGAAGTGAAAGAGTTCGAATCCATGACAGGGAAAGGTTTGCAAGGGAAAGTAGACGGTCAGGAAGTGAAGGTCGTTAGTCCTGGATACATTAAAGAGCAAGGGTATTCCTATGATACCAATGCATTCAATAAGCTTTCAGAAGAAGGAAAAACAGTTGTATTTGTTCTCGTCGATCAAAACTATGTCGGAATGATCGCAATGGCAGATATGGTTCGAGAATCCGCTAAAGAAACCGTAGCTGAATTGAAAAAACATGACATTCAGTCCATCATGCTCACCGGGGATAACAAGAAAGTGGCTGATTGGGTAGCTGATCAGATCGGAATCGACGAAGTGTATGCTGAAGTGCTGCCTGATCATAAAGCCGACCAGGTGAAAAAGGTACAAAAAGAAGGCCGGAAAGTTGCCATGACAGGCGACGGAGTTAATGATGCTCCAGCGTTAGCTACAGCCGATGTAGGAGTCGCAATCGGAAGCGGAACAGATGTAGCGGTGGAAACAGCGGACATTGTTCTTGTTAAAAGTAATCCCAAAGATATCCTGTCCATCATCCAGTTGTCTAAGAATACGTACAAGAAAATGGTTCAAAATTTATGGTGGGCAGCCGGATACAACATTTTTGCGATTCCATTGGCTGCTGGCGTGCTTGCACCCATCGGTATTGTATTAAGTCCAGCGGTAGGAGCGATTCTCATGAGCTTTAGTACCATTGTAGTTGCCATTAACGCGAAGCTGTTAAAAGCCTCATAATTCTAATGAAAACAGGCAGAGAAAATCATTCTCTGCCTGTTTTTATGAAAGATGCTGGTTCTTGTGGTGGTCAATTGGCTGGGGATTTGGTGTATCATCCAGCACACTGCCAGCAATAAGGTAGCTAGACGAGATCAGCAAGATCAATAAAGGCTTTAGAAACCATCTTTTTGAAGGTATCCGATTTGAGTGGTTCGTAAACACAGGATAGAACAGAAGGCTGCAAAACGATAGAGTTAAGAAGAGCTGTATAAAGAGAATAGATTGTTGAGGAAGGATCATTGCACTGAGCATGGCCCCCATTAAACTGCTCATCAAGCCTGAGGTTACTCCCTCTAAACATGAAATCATTCCGAGTTTATAACCACATAAGCCTCCAATAAAAGAACCTGCAATAAGACTTATGATAGAGGAGAGAAATAACTGGTATGGAAAGAGGGTAGCGATAAGTAGTCCAGCAACAAATCCGAGGGTCGTTCCTTGTGCCATAGCTAAGACCATCTTTTGACCTTGATGAAGGGTATGTTGGAATCTCATTGATAATAAGAAAGAAGCTGATGCAACCAAAACGACGGTAAGTATAACAAACAGATGGAAATCACTCATTTAAAATCACTCCTTGTCTATCTTTCATTAAAACTATATGTTTTCTCTATTGAATTAGAATGGAAATAAAACGCAAAAGGAAAAAACGGATCGTTTGTTGAATGAAGGTATAGATAGAATAACTACAGCTAAGGAGGGTTGATGATCAATCTATTTGTATCCTACACCCCAAAAATCATGACAAGCCCCTACACTCTATATGAGGAATACAAGCCTCACCCGATGCTGCAGCCCTATGTATGCTGTTATTGGAGTTCTGCTTCTAAAAGTTTAATGGAGAGGAAAGAGTACATATCTACGGTTATTCCGGACGGGTGCACAGATATAATTATCGAATATCATGATCACGATGAAGACTTAAGTTTTCGATATTGTGGCATTTTTGAAGATCATTTTATGTTTAAAGAAGACACATCTTCTACCAAAAAGTCGTTCGGGATCCGGTTCTATCCTGGTACTGCTTCTCTATTCGTTCCACAAAAGGCGAAAGAAACGGCTCAGTCAATTACGGGTTTAGATCATCTGGCTCCTCAAATGAAAAGCGTGCTTCAAAAGGCTATTCAAGAATCACGATCAGTTTCAGATCTAATTAAAGCTTGTGATAATGTGTTAAGAAAAATTTTGAGTGATGCTTTACTTAGAAAGAATGAGGACGTTCAGTTACAAAATATCCTTTTTCAGATTATTTCAAGTAGAGGGATGCTTTCTGTAAAGGAAATTAGTGAAAGAGAAGTGATTGGCAGACGGCGCATGCAGCGTATGTTCGATCAAGTGATAGGAATGAGTCCTAAAAAATTTAGCCAGGTCATCCGGTTCCAATCGGCATTAAGTTTATGGATTGACCAGTCCCCAACAAAAAAGTTGAACCTGCCTGACGATCTTGATTTTTACGATCAATCTCACTTTGTAAAAGACATAAAGAAACGAGTTGGCATAAACCCTTCCTCAATAAGAGTGTCCGATTTTTACAATACAGATGAGCGAGGAAAAACTATACTAGTAGAAGATTACGAAAAAGGGGTGAAGGAATGATACCACAAAGAGTTTCTTTAATTACATTAGGAGCACATGAATTACCTAAATTGCGTTCCTTTTATCAAAAATTGGGTTGGGAAGAAACTGATATTAGCTCAGATAACTATGCCGTATTTAAAACAGCAGGAGTGATGTTGACCCTCTTCCCATTCGAAGAATTGGAGAAAGATGCAGGGGTCAAGTTAAGACACTCGACCAGTGAATATTACCCAGTTACTCTCGCAATTAACGTCAATTCTAAGCAAGAGGTAGACGAAGTCATTGAACAGGTTAGAGGACTTGGAGCTGAAATTTTAAGAGAGCCGAGCGATGCATTCTGGGGAGGACGCACTTCTTATTTTGCTGATCCTGAGAACAATTTGTGGGAGGTTGCCTGGAATCCAGATTCGACCTTTGATGAGCGTGGTACGATGTTAAACTTTTAGTGAGAGGGGAGGACAGAATGAAAACCAGCTTAAGGCATGTAAGAGCAAATGTAAAAGATCTAAACAGAGCTATACAATGGTATGAAGATACATTAGGGTTTGTGGTGGAAACAGTGTGGCCGCCAGACAATCCGAATTATGTACATTTTGAACATGAAGACGGTGCGATGTTTGGCTTGTTGGAACACGAACAAATTCCTTCAAGAGGAAGGTTCAACTTTTATGTTGACGATGTAGATGTTGTTTGGACCAGTGTAAAAGATAAAGTGGAGGTAATTGAGGGGATTTTTGACACGGAATATGGCAGTCGAAAGTTCACGATCTTGGACCTGGATGGGAATGAACTGAGTTTTGTACAAGGTTAACTAGAAAAGCACAATCCTTATGAAGGGATTGTGCTTTTTTATTTCTACAGAAAGAAAGGGATTTGGCTGAAAAATAAAGAAGTTAGGAAAAGAGAACAAAAATGGAAATAAATAGATTAACCTACATACAGGAGGAATATATACTATGCACATTCGACATTTAGAACCTTCCGATTATGAAAAGATATCCCCGCTTATAAACGACTGGTGGCACGGCCGGCAAATGGCACAAATGGTTCCCAAATTATTCTTTGTCCATTTCTCTCAAACAAGTTTTATAGCAGAAGAAGACGGAGAGGTCATCGGATTTCTCATAGGTTTTCTATCCCAAACTTATTTGGACGAATCTTATATACATTTTGCAGGAGTTGATCCTAATTATAGAAAACAGGAGGTGGGGAGGAGGCTCTATGAGACCTTCTTCAAAGTAGTAAAAGTGAACAATAGAAATATCGTACGTGCTGTTACTTCTCCTGTGAATAAAGGATCTGTTGCTTATCACACAAAGATGGGGTTTGAAATCGAAGAAGGGGACAAAGAAATCGAAGGAATCCCAGTTGTGAGTCATTATGATGGCCGAGACAAAGACCGGGTGCTATTTAAGAAGGTTATATAACTTGGCCTTACTTGAGAGGGAATAGTCCTGGGAGGTTTATTATTGTCAGGCGGCGGTGATGCACTAGCTATAGACTTTCCTCAACTAACACCTCTTTATCCTGAAGACTCAGTTTCGGGACTTTTGTGTGAGCGATGGTGGATGGGGAAACGACTCGCTTTCCGTGGGCATGTGTTGAGCCTCCTCAGACTTACGTCTTCCGGGGTCTCATCTAACATGTTATCCCACAGGAGTCTCGCCGTTTTCCCATCCCCCATATGAGATAAAGATGCTCGAAACGATCTTTTCTGATCTGAAAGGAAGCATGGACAGGCGCTCATGTAGGAAATTCAGTATTTACACCTGTTTCCGATATTTAATAGCAAATTCTACGTAGCAATATATCGCGAACTTCATTTTGCAAGGGGCGTTGGGGAGGGGGGAGACTCCCGCGGGAGAAGGAGCGAGGCGAGATCCCACAGGGCGAAGCCCGAGGAAGCTCGCCAGTTCCCCGCAGGAAAGCGAATCCTTCCCCAACGCCCCTAAACATTCTCGAAATCGACTCTTCCGCTATCATGGTATAAACTTAAACTGGCCATTAAAGTACAACAAACGCTTCACATTGAAAAACGCCATTCATCAGGAATGACGTTTTTTCTTATATGATCAACTCTTCCAAGGAGGAAGCATCTTATTCAAAGCCTTATCTTTTCGATAACCAAGCACATACTCCGCCTGCATGATCGTATGGATCTCCCGCGTTCCTTCGTAAATGACAGGCGCCTTCGAATTCCTTAAATAACGCTCAACTGGATATTCATTCGAATACCCATACGCCCCGTGAATTTGTACCGCATCATCAGCAGCTTGATTCGCAAAATCACACGCCTGCCATTTCGCCAGCGATGTTTCCCTAGTATTTCGTTTCCCTTCATTCTTCAGTTCACCTGCTCGGTAAACAAGCAGCCGACTCATCTGAAGGCCAGCTTCCATCTTTGCGACCATCTGCTGGACGAGTTGGTGCCTGCCGATTTCTTTACCAAACGTTTTTCGTTCATGGCAGTAGGCAACACTCGCTTCCAGACAGGCCATAATCTGTCCGCAGGCTCCTGCAGCGACGGTGAAGCGGCCATTGTCCAACGAAGCCATGGCGATTTTAAACCCATCCCCCTCTTTGCCGAGAAGGTTTTCCTTAGGTACTTTTACGCCGTCAAAAAATAGTTCCCCCGTATTCCCCGCCCGAATCCCAAGCTTTCCTTTAGTTGCTTTAGATGAGAATCCAGGCATATTCCTTTCAACAATAAACGCTGAGATTCCGTGATGCTTTTTGTTTTTATTCGTATAAGCGAAGACGAGAAAATGATCCGCCGCGTCACATAGAGAGATCCAAGTTTTTTGCCCGTTGAGGATATAATAGTCACCTTCAAGCCTTGCCGTAGATTGTAGGGCAGCTACATCAGATCCTGCTCCTGGTTCGGTCAGTCCAAATGCGCCAACTTTTTCTCCTTTTGCTTGTGGAACCAAATATTTTTGCTTCTGTTCTTCTGTTCCCCACTGCAAGAGCGACATACTGTTCAATCCCGTATGGACAGATACAGCTGTTCGAAAAGCCGTATCGCCACGTTCTAGCTCCTCACAAACGATCGCTAACGCATTGTAATCCATTCCGCTGCCGCCATATTCTGTTGGTATACATACACCCATTAGACCGAGGTCGGCCAGCTTTATAAATATACTCGTTTCAAAATGTCCTTTAGAATCCCACTCACCAATATAAGGCATAATCTCTTTATCTACGAAATCTCTTACTGTTTTCCTCAGCATGACTTGTTCATCACTAAATTCAAAATTCATAAAAACCCTCCTCAAATCGTTTTTGAATCTCTCAGTTTTTCAATATGGGTTCGGGTGTACCCCAAAGCCTGCAGAACTTCTTCTGTATGTTCACCTGGTTCAGGAGGATGGTGCTTCACTCGAGCCGGTGTGCGTGAAAGTTTCAAAGGACTGCCAATCATTTTGACGCGTCCTGCTTTCGGATGGTCTGCAGAGACGAACATTTCACGGGCTTTTAAATGATCATCGTTCTCTACATCTTTCAACGTCTGGATCGGTCCGAACGGAATATTGGCCTTTTGGCATTTTTCCTGCCAGAACGCTGTATTTTCCTTAGAAAAAGCGCTTTGCAATACTTTTGTCAGTTCTTCTCTGTTTTCGACCCGCTCAGGGTTGGTCCGGAACCTTGTATCAAATATCAAGTGGGTCTGGTTGATGACCTGGCAGAGCGCGGCAAATTGATGGTCATTTCCTACAGCAATGACCATTTCGCCATCGCTGGACCGAAAAGTCTGGTAAGGGACGATATTTGCGTGATGATTACCTAATCGTTCTGGTACTTGTCCTGTCATTAGAAAGTTGCTGCCAATATTAATAAGCGAACTTACAGCCGAGTCATATAAGGAAAGGTCAATCTTCTGTCCTTTCCCCGATTGTCCCTTTTCTAACAGGGCAGCCTGAACACCAATACATGCATACAAACCGGTCAAGATATCCGTGATGGCAACCCCTAATTTTTGTGGGCCCGACTCAGCATCGCCTGTAATGCTCATCAGCCCGCTCATCGCCTGGATAATAAAATCATAGCCAGGAAGATGTTTGTATGGGCCCGTCTCACCAAAACCGGTAATGGAACAGTACACAAGTCCAGGGTTTATCTCACTTAACGTGTCGTAACCAAGTCCAAGACGTTCCATAGTTCCGGTTTTGAAGTTGTGTAGGATAACGTCACTTTGCTTTACCAGTTTTTTTATAATGTCTTTCCCATCTTCACTTTTCAAATTGATGGTCAAACTCTTCTTATTACGATTCGCACATAAATAATAAGCACTGACCCCCTCCTGAAAAGGCGGCCCCCATTTTCTTGTATCATCACTTCCACCTGGAGCTTCCACTTTAATGACTTCAGCTCCTAAGTCACCCATAATCATCGAACAATATGGACCTGCGAGCACTCTAGTCAAATCAAGTACCCGGATTCCTTCTAAGGCAGCTGTCACATTGATCACATCCTTTCTGTATAGGAAAAAGCCAGCAGAACCCATACGACGTATGAATCCAGCTGGCTTGGGATCTACTAGATTGATTGGAGTAGAGGCATAGGGTCTGTCCTCATAGTTTTGAGTTACATTACATTTTATAGATAATGGATAGAATTTATGATTATGAAATGATCAATCATAAACCCATTTTTTTTTAATAGGATGTAACAGTAGGCAATCCATGTGAAAGAGCTGAAGCTCTCAAACTGAATAGAGCCTCCTAAATAACTCTCAATGATTCGGGGGTCAAAAAGATGATCTATGGTTCAGAACGTGTAAAAAGCTTACCTCCTTATCTGTTTTCTATTTTTCATCAAAAAAAGAAGAAGCTAGAAGAGCAAGGCATCGATGTCATCGATTTAGGGATTGGTGCACCGGACTTGCCGACACCATCTTTTATTATCGAGCGATTAATAGCAGAAGCCAAAAACGGTGGAAATCATAAATATTCCCCTTATGGAGGTTGTCAGGAATTCAGAGAAGCGGTTGCTTCTTTTTATCAAAAAAATTACCAGGTAGAGCTGGACCCTGATACTGAAGTGTTGACATTAATTGGTTCAAAAGAAGGGATTGCCCACCTGATTCAAGCTGTGATTAATCCTGGAGATGGCGTATTGCTGCCTGATCCTGGCTATCCGGTCTATCAATCGGCTGTTCACTTGGCTCACGGCCAAAGTCTTCCTTTTCCATTGGATGAGACAAGAGGATATGTGCCTGCCTTCGAAAAAATCTCTGATGCTGACACAAAACAGGCCAAGCTGTTGATATTAAACTATCCGAACAATCCTACCGGAGCAACCGTTGAACTGGAGACATTTACAGAAACGGTGGAATTTGCGAGGAATAACCAGCTTTGTATCGCTCATGATGCGGCCTATGATTTAGTCACGTTCAGAGGCTATGAATCTCCAAGTCTTTTACAAGTACCAGGAGCTAAAGACATTGGAGTAGAATTTGGGTCGTTATCCAAGAGTTTTAATATGACGGGATGGAGAATCGGGTATGTGGTTGGGAATGAGGACTTGATTCGTGCCTTATCCATCGTGAAGAGCAACACGGATACGAGTCAGTTTCTTGCGATTCAAAAAGCTGGAGTGACAGCTTTGAATAGCGATTTTTCATCGGTTAGCTATAATAATGAGATTTATCAAAAACGAATGGAAACAGTATTACCTGCATTGCAGGAAATTGGGATGGAAGCGAAAAAAACAAAAGGAACGTTCTTTCTATGGGCTAAAGTTCCAGATGGCTATACATCGCAAAGCTTTGCTGAATATGTGCTCGATCATGCGGGTGTCATCGTAACACCTGGGACGGCCTTCGGACAGAGAGGGGAAGGGTACATCCGGATATCCTTATCTGTGCCAACGGAAAGATTAAATGAAGCAGTTGAACGTATGAAAAATATTCGGAAGGGAGGGACTGTGGAGTGAGATTACTTACTAGTGCTCAGGCCATTGTTGAATCTCTTAGGCTAGAAGGAATTTCAAAAGTGTTCTGTGTACCGGGAGAAAGCTATCTTCCGGTTATGGATGCTATTCGCAATGAACCAGAGATTGAACTCATTTCAGCACGTCATGAAGGCGGGGCCTCCTTTATGGCGGAAGGGTTTGCGAAGGCGAGCGGAAAGCCTGGAGTTGTGATGGCGACCAGAGGTGTTGGGGCATCCAATCTGGCCATCGGCGTTCATACCGCTTACCAGGATTCCACTCCACTAGTTGTTTTGTTAGGACAAGTCCATAGCAGTTTCAGCGGCAGGGAAGGTTTCCAGGAAGTTGATCTGGAAGCGTTCTTTCGTCCGATTGCCAAATGGGTAGCCGAAATTCGTGAACCTCCAAGAGTCCCAGAGCTGATGCAGCGCGCATTGCGAATTGCACAAACCGGGCGGCCGGGACCGGTGGTGCTTGCCCTACCTGAAGATATCTTAAAGAAAGAGGCGGAGATGAATTTCGGTCCGAAAGTCATCCGACCAAAGCCAAGGCCCTCTGTACCTGAGATTTTGCAAACTGAAGCCTTGCTTGCGGACGCAGAAAAGCCCATAGTCATTGCCGGTGGCGGTGTGAAAAGTTCAGGTGGGGAATCGGCATTGCAGCGTTTCGTGGAAAGATACAGTTTACCTGTTATGGCGGCATTCCGGAGGCATGATGTGTTTCCAAATAATCATCCTCACTACGTCGGTCACTTAGGATTGGGCATGCGTGCCGACTTATTGAAGACGGTTAAGGAAGCAGACACGATTCTTGCCATTGGTACAAGGCTTTCGGAAGTGACGACTCAAGATTACTCCCTAATTTCTAAAGAGCAAACGCTCATTCATATAGATATTGATAGTGAAACGTTAGGAAAAGTTTATGCTCCGGGCCTGGGCATTGTTGCAGATGCAAAAGAAGCGCTCCAAGCCCTTCAAACAATGAAACTTTGGCCTAGATGGCAGAAGTGGATGGAGACCAGAAGACAAGTTTATAAGGATACGCTAATTGAAAACGGAACCGTCAACCAACAATTGATTTCCATTCTGCAAAAACGTCTGCCGGAAGGTGCCATCCTTACGAATGATGCAGGCAATTTCGCTGGGTGGCTTCATGCGTTTTATCAGTTTAATGAACGAAACACATATATTGGTCCAACCTCAGGAGCGATGGGCTACGGAATGCCTGCAGCTCTTGGAGCAAAGCTTGCTCAACCTAATCGCACAGTCGTTTCTTTATCCGGAGATGGCGGCTTCATGATGACGATGCAGGAATTCGAAACAGCCGTCAGATATGAGATTCCCGTTATTAGTATCGTGTTCAACAATCGGATGTATGGAACGATTCGAATGCACCAAGAAATGCATTATCCGTATAAAACGATCGGCACGGACTTAGGTGATGTCCCTTTTTCTACGATCGCTGAGAGCTTAGGGACAAAAAGTTATTTTGTTAAACGGCCGGCAGAATTTGAACAGGCGCTTGACGAAGCGTTGGGGCTAGATAAACCTGTGCTCATTGAAGTAGAAATGGATCGAGAGCAGATTTCAGTGACATCGACGATCCAGCAGGTGAGAGCGCGCTATAACAAATAAGTGATCAAGGAGGACATGGATGATGAATCAAAAGCTCATGAAACAAGAAAAACTTCTCAATTTTATTAATGGGGAATGGGTAGAGCCTTCTACAGAAAAGTTCACGGCGGTAAAAAACCCTGCCAATAAAGAAACGCTCGTCCAAGTTCCATTATCCAATAAGGAAGATGTGGAATCTGCCACAGAATCAGCGAAAAAAGCTCAAAAGAGATGGGCTCTCGTGCCGGCACCGCAGCGTGCGGAAGTGCTTTACCGAGTAGGACTGATTATGAAGGATAGAAAAGAGCATCTCGCCCAACTGTTGACGATGGAGAACGGAAAGGTGATTGAAGAAGCTCGTGGTGAAGTCCAAGAGGGTATAGACATGGCTTTCTATATGGCCGGGGAAGGACGAAGACTGTTTGGACAGACCACTCCTTCTGAGTTGAAAGATAAATTTGCCATGAGTGTAAGGGCCCCAGTTGGGGTTGTCGGAATCATTACACCATGGAACTTCCCGATTGCGATCGCAACGTGGAAATCATTCCCTGCCATTGTAGCGGGAAATGCAGTCGTTTGGAAACCGGCAACAGAAACGCCGATCATGGCGTTTGAACTTGCGAAAATTTTTGAAGAAGCAGGACTTCCAAACGGGGTCATCAATGTTGTATTCGGTTCAGGTTCGGGCGTTGGGGAAGCGATGATCGAGCAAGATGATATTCGCGTCATTTCATTCACTGGGTCTAACAACGTTGGCCGCAGAATTGCATCTAAGTGTGGGGAGAAACTGAAAAAGGTCTCCTTAGAAATGGGTGGAAAGAATGCCGTCATCGTGATGGATGATGCCGATCTAACCCTGGCCGTAGAGGGGATTTTATGGAGTGCGTTCGGGACAAGCGGTCAGCGCTGTACAGCGTGCAGCCGAGTGATGGTCCATGAGAGTTTGAAGAATCAACTAGAAGAGCGCTTACTGAATGAGATGGCCAAGCTTTCTATTGGTAATGGACTAGATGAATCAATTAAAGTAGGACCCATTATTAATCAAGGCGGGCTAGATAAAATAAAAAGCTATATCCAAATTGGAAGAAATGAGGGAGCCAAGCTTTTAGCAGGCGGTTACATTATGGAGAATGGAGCTTTTGCCAAAGGTCATTACTTCGCTCCAACCCTATTTACGGATGTATCTCCTGATATGCGGATTGCAAAGGAAGAGATCTTTGGACCAGTCGTTTCTCTGATTCCTATTAAAAGTTTGGAAGAAGCGATTGAAATCAATAATAGCGTGGAGTATGGACTATCCAGTTCGATATTTACACGTGACGTCAATAAAGTGTTCCAGGCACAGCGTGATTTAGACACAGGAATTGTTTATGTAAACGCAGGGACGACAGGGGCGGAAATCCACCTGCCATTTGGAGGTACAAAAGGAACCGGGAACGGACACCGGGATTCCGGATTGGCAGCGCTGGATGTGTTTACTGAATGGAAATCCATATACGTAGATTTTAGCGGGAAACTTCAGCGGGCCCAAATTGATGTGGAGTAGAGGCTTATGTAATCCAAGGGAGAGGAAGTGCAGACGATGAAAGTAGCTGTTCTAGGGTCTGGATTGATGGGAAAAGAAGCGGCACGAGATTTAGTCCATAGCCGAGGAGTGGAGAAGGTCGGACTAGCAGATATCGACCTGACAAGAGCCCAGGCGGTCTGTCAATCACTGCATTCCCCTAAGATTCAAGCCTATCAGGTAGACGCGGGGGACACGCAGGCATTGGCTGGGTTTATTCAGAATTTTGATGTTGTCATCAATGCCTTATTTTACTCATTTAATGAAATTGTTGCTAAAACAGCGATTTCAGTTGGAGTGCATTCCGTCGATCTCGGTGGTCACATTGGTCATATCACGGACAAAGTGCTAGAGCACGATGAAGGTGCTAAAGCAGCCGGGGTGACTGTGATTCCTGACCTTGGGGTAGCACCAGGAATGATCAATATACTAGCTGGATATGGCGCTAGTAAGCTCGATCATCTACACTCTATCCGGTTATTTGTCGGAGGGATTCCGGTTAAGCCAGAGCCTCCGATTGAATACAACCACGTCTTTTCAATGGAAGGCTTATTGGATCACTATACAGATCCATCAACCATTATTAGAAACGGAAAGCTACAGGAAGTGACATCGTTGACAGAACTTGAACCGCTCTACTTTGAACGGTTCGGCCCCCTTGAGGCTTTTCATACATCTGGAGGAACTTCTACTTTACTGAAGTCCTATCCAGATATCGATACTTTAGAGTATAAGACCATTCGCTATCCAGGTCATGCAGAAAAAATGAAGCTTTTAGTAGATCTTAATTTGACCGGAAGCGACTATGAAGTAGAAGTGAATGGAACGAAAGTGAAAACACGTGAAGTTTTATTAAAAACGATTGATCCAATTGTAGATCTAAAGGATAAAGACGATGTCGTTCTTCTGCGTGTGGAAGTTGGAGGAAAGCAAGACGGTAAAGAGACTACCTATCAATATGAGATGATCACATACAAAGACCGAGAGAATCAAGTTACCGCTATGGCCCGCGCGACGGCTAACACCATCTCTGTTGTTGCCCAGTTGATTGGTCATCAAACGATCACCAAGCGTGGAGTTTGCCCTCCTGAACAAATTGTGCCAGGAGATATTTATATCGGGGAAATGGCAAAACGTGGAGTAGTGATCTCAGAAACATTCACAAGAAAGTAAACAATACGAGAAAGAGCCAGCAGGGTAATATGCCCGCTGGCTCTTATTATCTATTCAAGAATATAGCAGTGATCTGGAACACTCGACTTCAAGATAACTAGGTTCGTTCACATTGTAGAGGTTTGGTGGTGGCTGTTAAACGACTCGCTTTCCTGCGGGGGAACTGGCAAGCCTCCTCCCTCGCTGCGCTCCCTGCGGTGTCTCGCCTAGCTCCTTCTCCCGCGGGAGTCTCGACGTTTCCCATCCACACCCGTTCTCATCAGCCTAACGAACCCATTCAAATGGAGATTAATTATCCAGAAGGGCGGCTATCCTGGTACTAAGGAATGGAAACATCCCTCTAACGTAACCGAAATTAATAGTGGTTTATGCACTCTTTTCTCGCAAATGAGCTACTTTCTTCTTTGCTGGGTCTGGCACCATATTAAAGAGAATATTTAAAACGATCGCAGTTAAACTTCCTGCCACAATTCCATTGCTCGTGAGGATTTGAAAGCTTTCCGGTAACTTAGCGAACAATTCAGGTACGACCGTTACCCCAAGTCCCATTCCTACAGAACATGCAACAATCATAGAGTTCTCTGGGGATTCGGAGATGACCCTGCTTAACATTTTAATTCCTTGGGCGATGACCATACCGAACATTGCAACCATCGCACCACCCAGAACAGGTGTCGGAATAATGGTCGTCAACGCTGCAATTTTTGGAATGAAGCCTAAAGTGATCAACATGATACCCATAACGAAGATGACTTTACGTGATTTGACACCAGTCATGTGCATCAGCCCGACATTTTGAGAAAAAGCTGTATATGGAAAGGCATTAAAAAATCCTCCGAGTAAGATTGCCAATCCTTCAGCTCGATACCCTTTAGAAAGGTCAGATTCTTCTAATTTCTTGTTTTTCATATCACTAAGGGCAAAGTAAACACCAGTGGATTCAACGAGTGAAACCATGGCGACAAGAATCATTGTTAGGATAGCGGACCATTGAAAAGTGGGCATACCAAAATATAAAGGCTGGACCATATGGAAAAAAGAAGCCTCACTTACGGAAGAGAAATCGACTTTTCCCATGAAAGAAGCAGCTAGTGTACCACCAGAAATGCCAAGCAATATGGCAATCGAACGGGCAAACCCTTTTGTGAACCGGTATAAAACGACGATAAATAAAAGTGTTCCAAAAGCTAATGAAAGGTTTGGGATAGATCCAAAATCACTCGCTCCTTCGCCGCCTCCCATGTTATTGATGGCTACAGGAATCAATGTGATTCCAATAATGGTTACGACTGTGCCTGTCACTACTGGAGGAAAGAAGCGAACCAATTTCCCGAAGAAGCGGCTGACTAAGATGACAAATAGACCTGAAACGAGGATAGATCCGTAAATAGCAGATACCCCATACTGGTCGCCGATTGCAATCATCGGACCGACCGCTGTAAATGTACACCCAAGCACAACAGGAAGTCCGATTCCGAAGAAGCGATTTCGAACTACCTGCAGGATGGTCGCAACCCCGCACATAAGGATGTCGATAGCAACTAAATAAGTGAGCTGATCAGAAGTTAAATTTAACGCTCCACCTACTATGAGCGGAACCAGAATAGCACCGGCATACATGGCAAGCAAATGTTGAATGGCTAGTGTTGTCGTTTTCATACAGATGCACCCTCTTTCGAAAATGTAACGGTGTGATGATTTAATGAAGCGATCGTTGCTAAGGATTCGACTCGGACCCCTTGCTCGCGAAGTTGTTTTCCTCCGTCCTGGAATCCTTTTTCAATAATAATTCCTACTCCGGCCAGAGTTGCTCCTGATTGCTGAACGAGATTGATCAGACCTTTAGCCGCCTGTCCATTGGCAAGAAAGTCATCAAGGATAAGAATCGTATCTTCAGACGATAGATATTCTTTTGAAACAGAAATTTCATTAGTCACGTTTTTTGTAAATGAATGCACTTCGGCCGAATAGAGCCCATCGTTTAAAGTAAGGGACTTTCTTTTTCTTGCGAAGATCGCTGGTACCCCTAAACTTAATCCAGTCATTTGAGCGGGAGCGATTCCAGAAGATTCAAGAGTTAATACCTTCGTAACACCTGCATCAGAAAAACGATGAGCGAATGCCTCGCCAATCTGTTTCATTAGCCTAGGGTCGATTTGATGATTTAAAAAGGAATCCACCTTGAGGACAGATTCAGATAAAACTTTTCCTTCTGTTAAAATCTTTTGTTCAAGTAATTCCATGTAGATGACCACCTCTCAAGATAAATAAAAAAATGCGCGAAAGCTTTGCTTCTACCCGACTAAGAGGGAAGCAAGTCTTTTCGCGCTTGGAAAACACAAAAGAAATGACAAAAGACCACCTATACACAGGGGGTTTCATCA
This sequence comes from Halobacillus mangrovi, assembly GCF_002097535.1. Classification (GTDB taxonomy): domain Bacteria; phylum Bacillota; class Bacilli; order Bacillales; family Halobacillaceae; genus Halobacillus; species Halobacillus mangrovi_A. The sequence goes on along the minus strand of NZ_CP020772.1, from coordinate 2,676,248 downwards.
TCAAACTGCTTTTCATAGTCGGCTCATTTACGGTAAGCCGGTAGAGACTTGCAGGCCATATTCCTGCTATTATATGAAAACTATATCCGAATGTTATCGGTATTATATCACGTAATTGTTCGATAACAACACCTTGATTTTAAAAATAATTCCATATATTCTTATGAATTCTGTTTTCTATACGATAATGAGGGGGCAAAATTCTAAAAACAATTTGAGCATAATAAAAGGAATGAGTAAGTTAGAAGCGAATGAATATAAAGTGTCGATCATTAGCAAAAAATATGGGGAGGTTTAGAATGGGAAGAGTAGTTGGGTTTGAAATCAATAGTCAGGAACCAGAAAAAGCAGCAGCGTTTTATTCCTCAGTGTTTGGGTGGGAAATTTCTGAACCAAGGTGGGGATACAGAACTGTTTCATTCCGTAAAGAGCATAGTTTAAGCGGCGGGATCAGTAAGGGGCCGCAAGATTATCCACACGGTACAAGGATTCAGATTGAAGTGGAATCGATCGAAGAAACTATTGAAAAAGCAAAAAAACACGGGGCGATGGTGGTAAGAGAGCCAATGGATTTTGATGAGTTTTTTCTCGCGTATTTGGTAGACCCGGCAGGTAACGGGATAGGACTCATTCAGCAGAAGTAAGGCTTTCAACACTCTAAAACTTAATGGGGAGAGTCGGATTGTAAGACTCGAGGCGTTTCTCTTTTTATAATCTCTTTGATAATGGTGCAAACTATACCAGTAACCTTTTTTAAGGAGACTACATAAATGGAATTTTTCAATTCTCAAGAATCGCTGAACTCTATAGAGTGGGCGTTAAGAGCCGTAATTGGATTTCTCTTTTTTCTTATCCTGGCTAAAATTATGGGGCAGCGTTCAATTTCACAGTTCGGGATTTTGGACATGGTCATAATCCTGCTGATTGGTAATATTATGGCACACCCTCTTTCCGATGAAGGACTGGGGCTAAAAGGATCTATGATTACAATGTGTGTGATATTGGTCTTATATTTACTAGGTATTTTACTGAGTTTGAGGTCTAGCAGAATAAGAAAACTTTTTATACCTACGCCATACCCTTTAGTAGAGAACGGGAAGATCCTTTCGAAAAATATGAATAAAGCAAGAATTTCAGTTGATGTCCTTATGTCAGAGTTGCGGAAGAAAAACACGGAAGATATCGAGAAAGTAGCGCTTGCGTTATGGGAGCCAGGGGGACAAATTTCAATCTTTTTAAAAAGTGAGTACCAGCCGATTACTCCTTCGACTTTTGGAACGCCACTGAAGCCATTTCAACTTCCTCAAACCACCATTAAAGAAAGAAAAATTGATTATGTAAAATTGCACGAAATTGGAAAAGATGAAGCATGGCTTCTAAATAAACTCTTCGCCAACTATAAGGACGTTAAACTAAGTGATATCTTATTAGCTACGATTGATGAATACGAAAACTTAACTGTTTTTTTGTACCATTCGTAAAACAAGTCTCAATTGGGGGACTTGTTTTTTCTTTTAGTCAGGCTTTAATCCATTTAACATAACAAAATCCTAAAATTACGAAATAATAATATATACTTTATTTTAAAATTAATAATCCTATATTCAGTAAAGAAAAAAGATTAAACGACAAAGATAAGTGCTAATAGAACGATTTCCTCATATAATAATTTTAGTAAACTCTGAAAATAAATCTATTAATCTAACAGACATTTAAAGCTAGCAGTTGAAAATAAGTGTGAGCTTTTATATTATAATGACAGAAACAGTTTTCAGAGAATTGATTTCCGTAGAGGAGTGAACAAATGCTAAAGGAATCTGACTTTCCAACAGAAGAACTAAAAGAGCAATGGATAAAAGTACGGAATAAAAAACTTGAAGAGATGGCTCAATATATTCAAAGATATTTCCATCTTACAAAAGTTAGAGAAAACAATAGCAGCTACGAGGTTCAAGGCTATTTTTTCCAGCCAGGTTTTGGTGAAGTAAGAATGGCGTTTGAATTCAGCTACGAAAATGTTGCTAAATTTACCGACTTATTTGATGAACCTATTGAAGAAAAGTAAAAATGCCCGAGAAAGAACCCATTTATGCATAGTAGATGGGTTCTTTTATTTATGTAATTAGAGGGAGGATAAGAAGATGCCTATTACAACGAGACGAATCTATGAGGATCCTTCAAAGGATGACGGTCTCCGTATTTTAGTGGATGGAATTTGGCCTAGAGGAGTTTCAAAAGGAAAAGCCCAGCTGGACGAATGGTTAAAGTCAGTTGCTCCTAGCAAGGAGTTAAGGCAATGGTTCAATCATGAGAATGATAAGTTTGAAGAATTTGAACGTCTCTATACTAAAGAGTTGGAGAATGACCAGAAGAAACAGGAAGGGTTCCAAACACTTAAGGAATATGCACAAGATCAAAAAGTGACGATCCTTTTTGGATCAAAGGAAACCACTTATAATCACGCGAATGTATTGGCCCGCTTACTGAAGGAAAATCGATAAAAGGTGTATTTTAAATATTGCTTTTGCTGCCAGAATATTCTAGCATTGAATTAGAAGATTGGTTACCACATATCAAAAACCTGGCAGTTACATGTGAAAATGTGCAATCATACGTATGTTATTCGAATCCGACTGAAGCAGATCAACTGGACAAAAATTATGAAATAAAGGGTTCATAGATTTATAGTGGTTACAAACAATCCTAAAAGATAACAAGAAAGATTTCTATTTTTGTGGACCTATCCCTTTTATGAAAACCATTAACGAAGCATTCAGTCCTGTGAGTACTATTGAAAACGCTTAAAGGAGGAGAACATATGCCTGTTCATTCAATTAGGGAGTTTCAGAAGTTCGATGAAAACCGTATGACCAAACAAATGGTATTTGAAGAAGAGAAGAGTAAGGCGTTCGTTCTAAATTTTATGCCAGGGCAACTGCTGCCTTCCCATAGCCATCCATACACACAGGTTTATTTATTGATGCTTGATGGAACAGGGGAATGCAAAATTGACGATCATGTATATAAAATAGAAAAAGGAGACACCATCCACTGCAGTAAGGAAGAATTGCTCAGTCTAGAGAACACAGGAACCGAGCGGATGAGTGTATATGTGGTCCTTGCTAGAGAACCTAAAAACACATAAGGGTAAAAAAATAGAGCGTCACTTCTTAAGTGGCGATCTGTGGTCATTTTCTTCCTTGAAGTTGTGTTTTTAAAAAATGTGGTTAATAAATAGCCAACATCAAAGGAATATCCCTCTTCAATATAAGTCTCCTTATCTTGAAGACACAGTTTCAAGGCTTTCACGAGAAATATGGTGGATGGGAAAACGACTCCCTTTCCGTGGGCATGTGCTGAGCCTCCTCAAACTTCGTTTTCCGGGGTCTCATCTACCATGTTCATCCCACACGAGTCTCGCCGTTTTCCCATCCACCATACGATATAAAGTTAAACGATTTTTTCTGAATTGAAGCATGTGAAGGTTCGTTATATTGAAGATTCTGCATTGCCAACGATTCTCATGCAACGGATAGTAAATTCTACGTAGCAAGATTTCCAGAACCTCATCAGCAAGGGACGTTGGGGAAGGGTGACTCCTGCGGAAGAAGGAGCGAGGCGAGACCCCACAGAGAGCACAGCGAACGAGTAGGCTTGCCAGTTCCCTCGCAGGAAAGCGAATCCTTCCCCAACGACCCTACATCCCCACAAACATCTCGAAATCAAGTCTTTGAGACTACTGCTATTATACTGAAGAAATCTGACATAATAAATCAACCATATCGATTAACAGAACCTACTCTTAAGAAGCATGACCTCGCAAGTCACGTTCAATCTCTTCCAGGCTTCTGCCTTTTGTCTCAGGGACATATTTGGCTACGAATAAGAAGGCAAGCACACCAATCGCTGCAAAGATAACGAAGACCCAGGCCGTACCGATGGCTCCAAGCAGAATCGGGAAAAATAATGAGACAATTAAATTAGCTGCAGATAATAGCAAGGTCGTAAAACCCGTTGCTGCACCTCTAGCTTTTGTTGGGAACAGTTCAGGCAGCATGACCCAGACGACTGGTCCCCAGGTGGCAGAGAAAAAGATAATAAACAAACCGAGGAAAACGACTGTCATCCAAGCAACACTAGTTGTTAATTGCATCGTAAATAAAATGGTGGCCAATACGGCAAGACTTGTCACCATTCCAACATTTCCGATTAACAATAGTTTTTTACGTCCCAGTTTGTCAATCGTAGCGATCGCGACCAGAGTCATAAGAACGTTAAGAATTCCTATTCCAACGGTTCCTAAAATGGAGGCAGAGTCTCCAAGCCCAGCTTTTGTAAATATAGTCGGGGCGTAGTAAATTACGGCATTGATCCCGATAAACTGCTGGAAAATGGCAATTCCGCTTCCGACAATTAGCATCGGGCGGACCCATTTGGATCGTAAGACATCCCAAGTACTTTCCTTTTCGGCTTCGATTTTTTTCATCTGTTCAACTTCATCGTCAATTTCGCTTTGTTTCCTTGTAAGACCCATAACTTTTCTCGCTTCTTTTTCACGGTTTTGCTTCAGCAGCCATTTCGGGCTTTCTGGCATAAACAGAACTCCTACCATAAGTACAACGGCGGGTACAGATGCTAGACCTAACATCCATCGCCATCCCTCGATCGGAGTAAAAGCATAATTCACAAAATACGCTAGCACAATTCCGATGGTAATCATCAGTTGGTTGAGAGAAGCGAGGGCACCCCTTGAATCGGTCGGGGCCATTTCGGATAAGTACACAGGAACAATTGCAGTCGATCCGCCAACACCTAAACCTAAAATCACGCGTCCCAGAACTAAAATCGATACGTTAGGTGCAAAAGCGAGAACTAGAGCACCTATAATATAAATTAGTGCGATAACAAATACGACACGCCTTCTTCCAAATCTGTCCGATACATAGCCGCTCATTCCTGCGCCGACAATGGCGCCTACAAGCAGAGAGCTGACAACTAGCCCTTCAAGGAAGTTAGAGAGTGGGATATCCTCATTAATAAATAAGAGGGCACCCGATATTACTCCCGTATCGTACCCATAAAGCAAACCTCCAAGAGCTCCAAAGAAAAATATCCATCCTTTACTTAGATTTTTCGTCATACTACGACCACCTTTTACAAACAGTTATTGTAATGATTTCCACTTATTTGGAAAAAGGAAACCTTGTTAAGAAATATTTTTGAAATATAAAAATGGTATCGTTCTCATATGAGTCTATTGTTCGATTGAAGTTTCTACATCCATGTTTTATACTGTTGTGGAATGAATATTCATTCCGTGATAAGGGAGGATCTATATATGCCTACAACAGAAAGCAAGCGAGAGGACATCCTTCATAGTGCTTTGAACTTGTTTGCAGAGCGAGGGTTTGACGCTACGACCATACCTATGATTGCAAATGACGCGAAGGTCGGAGCTGGGACCATTTATCGCTATTTTGAAAATAAAGAAGTACTTGTCAACACACTTTTTCAACATTATGTACAATTGTTTACAGATACACTACTTGAAGATTACCCACTCGATCACAGCATTCGTGATCAATTTCATCATTTATTTGAGGGAATGGTGCGGTTTACTCATGAACATGAACATGCATTGTATTTCATTAAAACCCATAACGCCGCCTACTTTTTAGATGAAACAAGTCGTGAACGCTTTGAAAAATTACTCTCCATTCTTCGGGATTTTTTAGATAAAGGAAAGGAAGAGCATAAAATTCGTGAACTTCCATCTAAAGCCTTAATCGCTATTATTTTCGGGGGTTTTTTAGAATTATACAAATTGATCCGTGCAGGAGAAATAGAAGCGTCAGAAGAATTACTGGCAGGTGTAGAGGAAAGCTGCTGGGATGCGGTCCGCAGTCACGAATGAAGGAACATAGTTCCTTCTCATTTACTTCGGAATGAATATTCATTCCGGTTTTATTAACTTACTTTTAAGAGGTGATTTTAAGATTAATACACAAACACTTCCTCAACCCAAATCTTATGGTCCTTTAGGAAACCTTCCTTTAATTGATAAAGAAAAACCAATACAGTCCTTTATGAAGCTTGCTCGGGAACTCGGACCACTCTATCAATTCCATTTCCCAGGAAGAACAAGTAATTTCGTGTCGAGCGCAAGATTTGCTGCTGAAATTTGTGATGAAACAAGATTTGATAAAAAGTTGGGCCCTGCGCTTCAAAAAGTCCGTTCATTCGGCGGGGACGGTTTATTCACTAGTGGGACTGAGGAGCCAAATTGGAAGAAAGCCCACAATATTCTTCTTCCAAGCTTCAGTCAACAGGCAATGAAGGGCTATCATGACAAAATGGTCGATCTTGCTACCCAATTAATACAAAAGTGGGCAAGACTTAATCCTAAGGAAGAAGTCGATGTGCCTGAAGATATGACACGCCTGACCTTGGATACGATTGGTTTATGCGGGTTTAATTATCGCTTTAATAGTTTTTATCGAGAGACCTCCCACCCTTTTGTTCAGAAGATGGTGCGTGCGCTTGATGAATCAATGAACCAAACCCAGCGACTTGGTATCCAAGATAAATTGATGGTTAAATCCAAGCGTCAATACAAAGAAGATATTGACTATATGTTTGATTTGGTTGACGAGTTGATTAAAGAAAGGAAAGAGACAGGAGATCAAGGAGAAGACGATTTGCTTGCTCATATGCTGAAAGGAAAGGACCCAGAAACTGGAGAAGCCCTTGGTGATGAAAACATTCGTTTTCAGATCATTACCTTCCTCATTGCAGGTCATGAAACCACGAGTGGGCTTCTGTCGTTTGCTCTCTATTACTTATTGAAGAATCCAGAAAAACTGGAGAAAGCTTATAAAGAAGTAGACGAAGTGCTGGGTGAAGAAACACCGACGTATAAACAGGTAAAGAAATTAAAATATGTACGCATGATTTTGAATGAAGCATTACGGTTATGGCCGACAGCTCCGGCATTTTCCGTGTATGCAAAAGACAATACATCGCTTGATGGTGTGGATGAGGTAGAAGAAGGGGAAGCATTTACGCTCCTTATTCCAGAACTACATCGCGATAAGTCTGTTTGGGGAGAAGATGTAGAAACCTTTAAACCAGAACGGTTTGAGGACCCATCTTCAATCCCTCATCATGCCTATAAACCTTTCGGGAATGGACAGCGTGCCTGTATTGGTCAACAATTCGCCCTGCACGAAGCCACCCTTGTTCTTGGCATGGTATTGCAGCATTTTGAATTAGAGGATCACTCGAACTATGAGCTTGATGTTAAAGAAACATTAACGTTGAAGCCTGATGGATTGACGATGAGAGTGAAGTCCAGAAAAAATGCTGACTTCATTCAGATGCCTGTCCATTCTGAAAAGAAAGCAGTAGAAGATAATAATCCAAAGACCACTATGGTGGATGCCCATAATACTCCAATGCTTGTATTATATGGATCAAACTTAGGAACTTCTGAAGGTGTGAGTCGTGAACTTGCGGAAAAAGGAAGACACCAAGGATTTCAAGTCGAGACAGCTCCCCTGGATGATTATACAGGCCAGCTTCCGGTAGATGGAGCCACGATTATTGTGTCGGCTTCATATAATGGTCACCCGCCGGACAACGCAGTTTCGTTTGTCGAATGGGTAGCATCCACACCACAAGAGGATTTGAAAGGTGTTCAATACGCTGTTTTTGGCTGTGGAGACCGTAATTGGGCGAATACCTACCAAAGGATTCCTAAACTGATTGATGAAGGACTTGAGAGCAGAGGCGCTACGAGAATCGTTACTCGTGGAGAAGGGGATGCTAACGAAGACTTTGAAGGTGATCTTGAAAAGTGGGAAGAAATCCTATGGGATCGATTAGCAAAAACCTTTAACCTTAAGCTTGAAGAATCGAATCAGCAATCCAATCATATATCGATGGAATTTATAAGTGGATCAACCCACACGCCTGTTGCTCGAGAGCATCATGCTTTCACAGCTGTGGTCACAAAAAATAGAGAACTTTTATCTATGGAGGAGCGTAGTACTCGACACATTGAACTGCAGTTGCCTGCTGGTGTCATGTACAAAGAAGGAGATCACCTGGGAGTATTGCCACAAAATAGTGATAAACTCGTTACCCGTGTGCTAGAGCGTTTTGGCTTAAATGGGGAAGACTATGTTGTGCTTGGGGAAGATGCGGGGAAAGCAGCGCACCTGCCTACTCAACAACCTATTGAGCTTAAGGAACTGCTTATGTCTTATGTAGAACTACAAGAACCTGCAACAAGGAGGCAGCTCCGCGAGTTAGCTGCAAGCAACCCTTGTCCACCGCATAAAAAAGAACTGGAACAGTGGCTGGAAGATAATAAGTACAAGCAAGAGGTGCTAGAAAAACGGAAAACGATGCTTGAGATTCTAGAAGAATATGCTTCTTGTGAATTGGATTTTGAGCGTTTCTTAGCATTATTACCAGCATTAAAACCTCGCTATTATTCTATATCCAGTTCGCCACGAGTACAACAGGACAAAGTGAGTGTGACTGTAAGCGTGGTTCGCGGACCTGCATGGAGCGGAAAAGGCGAGTTCCTTGGCATCGCATCCAACTATTTGGCTTGCCGGCAAGTAGCCAGTAAAGTGGCTTGTTTCATCCGAACACCGCAGTCCAACTTCCAGCTCCCTGAAGATTCGGCGGCACCACTGGTCTTAGTGGGACCAGGAACAGGAATCGCACCATTTCGAGGCTTTATCCAAACACGCCGCGTTCTAAAAGAGCAGGGGCAAACGTTAGGTGATGCCCACTTATACTTCGGGTGCCGTCATCCAGAACAGGACTTTTTGTATGAGAAAGAGTTGAAGAAAGCAGAGCGAGAAGGGCTAATCACGCTGCACACCGCTTTCTCACGTCATGAGAGTTGTAAGAAAACGTACGTCCAGCATTTGATGGAGCAAGATTCCTCACGGCTTGTAGATCTTTTAAACAACGGAGGATTTTTGTACATTTGTGGCGATGGAAGTAAAATGGCCCCACAAGTAACCGAGACTTTGATCAAAGGATACCAGGATATTCAGCAAACCTCCTATGAGGATGCTGTGGAATGGTTAGATAACCTTGAAAAAGAAGGTCGGTTCGCTAAAGATGTTTGGGCTGGTGTTTAAAAACAGTAGTAAACTAAAAAAACTTCGCAGGGTATAAGACCTAGCGGAGTTTTTTAGTTTTCTACATCTACTTATGAATTATTGAAGATCTGATCAATTTCCTTTTTTGCCTGATCCTCATTGAAGGCTTCTAATTTCTTATGCTCATTAACAGAATCTCCTGAAAAGCTATTCTCAAATTCAAAAGGCTGATTTGAGTTTACAGAATTCTGCATCCCGATCTCCCCGTTTTGATTACCTTCCGTCGGGATTTCAAACTTTTTCTTTGGTTGTTCTTCCATTATTATCACCTCTAGACTTAGTTTGGCCACTAAGGCTACAATCATCCGTCTACAGTAAACATAAACATCTGCTGTTTATGCTGTAACTAAAATTCCTTCTTGAGTAAGAACAGATTCTATGCCCAGGCGTGCTTCCTTCAATACGGCTTCTCTCCATTCTTCCTCATCAGGGTAGAACATGTTTTGAAATTCTTCTAAAATCCACTGTCTATCCTCTTCCTTTTCGGCACCTTCCCAGTATAGCTGGTTTTCCAAAATGATGGTGGTGAATTCTCTAAGTTCCGCTTTTCTGCTTGTACCGAAAGTACCAAACTCAAACAAAGCTGAGAAAAGGTACGTATCCGGATATTCTTCCTTATTAAGTTTATGAAAATAGTTCGTAGAGTCGCCTTTTACCTTTTTAGGCGTGAATTTTTCGATATTCTCCATGCTGTATTGTTCTTTCATCTCCTCTTCCTCACGTTCATCATGTTCTGACACGACCATAGTCACTTCATTGGTAGGACCTAGAGCCGTATGCCCATCCATGTGGATGACTCTAGGATATTCGGCAAGCAGTTTTCTCTGCCACGTTTTCATGTACTGGGCGGACTCTTCCTCTTCTGAACCGCCATAATACACGCCTTTTTCAAATTCGAACTGACCCATACTTTTAGCTTTTTTAATACCACTAAAACCTTCTCTCATCATTCCCTTACTCAATTGCTCATATAGCTCAGTTTTCTCCTTGGTTACATCTTTTACTTTTTCGTTTGGCTGGAAAATCTGACATTCTTTTGCGTAGTTTTCGTTTACATCTTCAGGAACGGAATCCGGTTCAAATATATAATTCCGGTTGAGATCCACATTATTTTCAGTAACACGTCGGAAATTCCTCATGCCCCAGGGGTTAATGGCATGTACAAGGCAAATACCCGTGGTTTCTGAATTGACTTTTTCTAAATATTCTTCTACAAAAAGATGGGTGACTGTTGCGCCCGTGTACCCTTCAATTCCGTGTTCTCCGGTAGTGAAGAAGAGAACCTGATCATTTGAGGAACCACCTTCTGAATAAATGACATCGATTGTATTGTCCGCTTCCCTACCAATGCTTTTTGTATATAATTCAGCTTTCGGCCATTTTTCTTTAATGGAATTTATAAGATTTCGAAACGTTTCTCTTGATTGTTCGTATGTGCTAGTAAAGTATTTTTCAGTAGCTTTCACCTTAGGTACATCTTTTCATGCAATTTTTTCTAAACAATTCCACCTAGTAAATAATTTAAACAATTTTGCGGAAAACGTAAGATTCAAGTTTGAATTGTTGAGAAAGATACGATAAAGATGAGGAAGGAGTGATCATGAAGATATGAACTTGATTGTAGGAATATTATTGATCGCTGCACCTACGATGTTTCTTTACTACTGGGGGAAATCAGGCTACGACTGGGGTACGTTTGAAGAAGACAGGAAAAAGGAAGAAGAGGATGAAAGTTAACTAATTTAAAACGGTGATATGAAAATAAGAGAGCCCGGTCCCTTAAGTCTGAATAAGGTTCCGGGCTTTTGTTGCAATTATTAAAAGACTAAAATCGACTAAACCATACGCCGATTCCTGTTCCAATATAATTTCCGACAATATAGCCTAATGTGCCGACCAAAAGGATAGGAACAACTAGTCTCGTCCAGCCTTTAGCAATCGCCATTGCTGCTGCCGTTGTAGGTCCGCCTACATTGGCATTAGAGGCGACAATAACTTCCTCTAAACTGAATTTAAATACTTTTCCTAAAACAAAGGAAACAATCATATTACTGGAGACAATGATAAACACAAAAACTAGTAGTAAGGGTGCGTTTTGAAAAATCAACACAACCGAAGCGGGCACTCCAATCACCACAAAGAAAATATAAATCAAATAGGTACCGATCTCTTGAGACCCGCGGACACTTTCAAAGTACTTTGGGAAAAAAGTTACAGCTAGCATGGTAAGAGTGGTTAGCATCAAGTAGTTATCCCCGAATATCCCATTTAAGGCATTAAAGAAAAAGTTCACTTCGTCCCCGGAAGGGATAACACCGTCCAGCCATCCTGCCAATTGAAAGGAAACGGCAACAAGCACAAATGCCGTCCCGACAGCGAGACCAATATCCTGTAAGGACATTTCTTTTCTTCCCCAATAGGAAGCGGCTTCTGTACCAGCTTCATCATTACTTGAACTCTTTCTTTCATCTATGTAAGGAGTCTTAAAATTTTTTGTGAAGAAATTGATCGCAGGTAAAGCCATGAGTACAAAGAAATACAAAGCCATCATTAAGTTGTCAGCGACAACCGTTGAAGACACAAGTTCACCAGGAGCTTCAAATTTTGTAGATAATGCGGCAAAATTTACACCGCCTCCAATGTAAGAGCCTGTCATCATAGCCCCAACCTTATCTAGTCCTGGGATGTAGTCTTTTAGAAGTGAAAAAGCGATAATAGACCCAGCAACAGTACCCGCAGCACTGATGAAGAAAATAAATAGAAGCCGACCGCTTTCGTTCCAGATTTTTTTAATATTCGCCTTAAATAATAGAAGCGGAATGGCTAATGGGACCACATAGTTCCATACTGTGTCATAAGCAGGTGACTGCAGAGGAATGACTTGTAGGTTGGCAAGTATCATAGCCCCGACTAAGGCGATAATTGCACCGGATACTTTTGATGCCCATTTGTAATGTTGTTCTAAATAAATACTTACGGCTGCCCATCCAGCTAGGAAAGCCCATAATAACCAAATGTCATCAGGCTTAATCAAAGAGTTTTCCATAGTAACCTCCTGTTTATTGAATGTTTTGACATATTATAACAGATGATATTGCCTTTTAGTTAAAGAATTATACAAGAATTCTATCGCTTGCTTTGTGATATAAGTAGGAAAATATCAGAATGTTCTTGACGTAAAATCAAGGAAAACGTATAGTAAGACATATAATTTTAGTAAACGCTTACGTAAATGTAGAAAGTAAGGTGCTGGCCATGAATCCAACCATTCAAGATGTAGCAAAAGCAGCGAATGTCTCCATTGCAACGGTTTCCAGGGTTCTTAATAATCAGCCTGGTTTCTCAGAAAAGACACGCATTAAGGTTTTGGAGGCAATTGAGGAGCTTGGATATCAACCCAATGCTATCGCAAGAGGGCTTGTCAATCGTAATACGGGAACGATCGGCGTTTTATTTCCGAGCGTTTCTGGAATGTTGTCAGCAGAAGTTCTCCACGGTATTGAAGCGCGTGCGCATGAGCAAGGATACAGCGTCATTGTTTGTAATACAGCTGCTGATCCAGAGAAGACGCTTCGATACATTCAATTACTCAGTGAAAAACGTGTAGACGGGCTTGTGTTTGTAAGTGAAGAGGTAACAGAAGATTACTACAAAGCCTTTCAGCGGATGGGTGTTCCTGTAGCATTAGTGTTGACCCAGTCTTATAAATATCCGCTTCCCTATGTAAAAGTGGATGACTCTCATGCTGCGTATACAGCAACTCGATATTTGATCGATTCCGGCCATAAACATATTGGCATGATCTCAGGCAACCCTACCGAACTTATGGCGGGAATGGGAAGAATTGAAGGGTTTAAACGCGCACTGTTGGAAGCAGGACTCCCTTATTCAGATTCGCTCGTGGAAACATCAACGTCATTCACGTATGAAAATGGCGTGGAAAACTTTCCAAAGCTCATGGAACGTCATCCTGAAATTACAGCTGTTTTTGCTGCAAGTGATGAGATCGCAATAGGAGCAATTGCCGCCGCTTATAAGATGGATATTCAGATCCCAGAGGACGTGTCCATTATTGGATATGATAATTTAAAGCATGCGGAAATGTCCATCCCGCCGTTAACAACGGTTGCCCAGCCATTTCAACGAATGGGAGAAAAAGCCATTGAAATGGTTCTTGCGATGAAGCAAGAGAAAAATACTGAGTCATCGATTCTCTCCCATGAGCTAGTGGAAAGAGACTCAGTAAAAAAAATAAACTAATTTTTTTAGGTAATTACGTAAACGCTTACGTTAATTTTAAAGGGGGAATAGCGAATGACGAAACAATGGTGGAAAGAAAGTGTGGTTTATCAAATTTACCCAAGGAGTTTTAACGACAGTAATGGTGATGGGATCGGAGATATTCCAGGAATTATTGAAAAACTGGACTATTTAGCTGAGCTTGGCATTGATGTCATTTGGCTGTCTCCAGTATATGATTCACCAAATGACGATAATGGCTATGACATCCGAGATTACCAAGCCATTATGGATGAGTTTGGTACGATGGAAGACTTCGATCAATTACTAAATGAAGCTCATCAGCGCAACCTTAAAATTGTGATGGACTTAGTCGTTAATCATACGTCAGATGAGCATGCATGGTTTGTGGAGTCAAAATCATCAAAAGATAATCCAAAAAGAGATTATTACATTTGGAAAGAAGGTAAAAACGGTCAGCCTCCAACTAACTGGGAATCTGCTTTCAGTGGTTCAACCTGGCAATATGATGAAGCAACAGAGGAGTACTTTTTACATATCTTCTCAAAAAAACAGCCTGATCTTAACTGGGAGAATCAAAATGTCCGTAAAGATGTATATGACATGATGAAATGGTGGCTCGATAAGGGAATTGACGGTTTCCGAATGGATGTCATCAATTTCATATCCAAGGATCCTGAGTATCCAGACGGAGTCGTTCATGAAGGGAAAAAGTACGGAGATGGCAGCCCTTATTTTATGAACGGTCCGCGAGTTCACGACTACTTACATGAGATGAACAGAGAAGTATTATCTAACTATGACGTCATGACCGTTGGTGAAATGCCTGGGGTCACACCCGAAGAAGGTAAACTTTACACAGCAGAACGACGTAAGGAACTTCAAATGGTCTTTCATTTTGAACACATGGATGTCGATGGCGGAGAACTGGGGAAATGGTCGCTGAATGGATGGAAGTTGGCAGATTTAAAACGAATTCTCTCCAAATGGCAGTATGAACTGGAAGAGGAAGGCTGGAACAGCTTGTATTGGAACAACCATGATCAGCCCCGAGTCGTCTCCCGGTTCGGTAACGATAAGGCATACAGGAAGAAATCAGCAAAGATGCTTGGGACATGTCTTCACATGATGAAAGGAACGCCTTACATTTATCAAGGTGAAGAACTTGGAATGACGAATGTGGCCTTTGAAACGATTGATCGATATGAAGACCTTGAGTCTCTAAACATGTATGAAGAGCGGGTGAACGACTTTGGAGATTCCATCGAAGAAGTGATGGAACGCATCCATCATAAAGGAAGGGACAACGCAAGAACGCCGATGCAATGGTCGGCAGAAGAAAATGGCGGATTTACGACAGGCACACCTTGGCTTGGAGTAAACCCTAACTACAAATCGATCAATGCTGAAGAAGCTTTAGCGGATCCAGATTCTGTTTTCCATTACTATCAAAAGTTAATTCAGCTTCGTAAATCGAAAGAAACAGTGGTATACGGAAGGTTTGATCTGCTTCTGGAGGATAGTGAAGAAGTTTTTGCATACACACGAACGTACGGAAATGAAGTCTTGCTCGTTCTTTGTAATTTTACGGGTGATGAACAGGAAGTGCACCTTGGTGATATTCATCAAGAGGGCGGGGAAGTCATACTGACGAACCGCGAAGGAACAATTAAAGATCCATCAAGCCTTGCTAGAATGACACTTGAGCCATATGAAGCAACTGTTTTTTCATTAAGAAAGAATGGAGGGCAGGAATCTAGTACCCCAGTTTTACCGTTTACGTAAACGCTTACTCAAAAGGAGTGGAAGATGATGAACCGAGCCGTTCAACTATTGACAGGTTGTTTGTTCATAAGTTTACTGCTTGCTGGATGTGGTGAGGAGAATGCCTCTTCAGACGGAAAAGTAAAGCTTGAGCTGTTTTCAAATAAAGCGGAAAGCATCGAGACGTACAACAAACTCATCAATGAGTTTGAAGAAGAGCACTCGAACATTGATGTAGAACTTTACGCACCACCATCTGCAGAAACGGTCCTCCGGACAAGACTAGTAAAGGAAGACATGCCTGATATCCTATCGATTGCAGGAAGTTCGCTTTATGGAGAACTGGCTGATGCCGGTATGTTGAGGGATTATTCCGGGACGGAGATGCTTGAAGAAATTCAGCCGAGTTACGTTGATATGATCAATGACCTGGTACCAGGAAACCACGATGGAACTTACGGTCTCCCTTATGCGACAAATGCTAATGCCGTCATTTATAACAAACAGTTGATGAATGACCTTGGCCTAGAGGTTCCCAAAACATGGGATGAATTTATCGCTGCGTTAGAGATAGCTGAAGAAGAAGGAGTCACACCGATCTACTTCACGCTGAAGGATGCGTGGACAGGGATGATTCCTTGGAATGCTGTAGCTGGGGTATTGCAGCCGGATAACTTCGCCAGGAAGAAAAACAACGGGGAAGCAAGTTTTACGGAAGACTATCCGGAAGTGACAGATAAAATGCTGACGCTTTTGGAATATGGTCTGAATGATAATTTTCAATATGGCTATAACGATGGCAATAATGCTTTCGCGAACGGAGAGTCGCTCTTTTATTTCCAGGGAAACTGGGCAATTCCTGAGTTGAAAAAAGTAAATCCGGAGATAGAACTTGGCACGTTTGCTATGCCTGTCACAAACGATCCGGCGAAGAATGAGCTCGTTTCAGGAGTAGATGTAATGCTTACGGCCTTGAAGGATTCAGAACATCCAAAAGAAGCGCGTCAATTCATTGAATTTATGATGAAAGAAGAAAATGCAAAACAGTACATTGAAGAACAGTATGCCTTCTCTGCTTTGAAAGGTGTAAAGCAAGAAGACGAGATGCTTAGTGGTTTGCAAGAAAAAATCGCAAACGACGAGATTACAAGCTTCCCAGATCACTACTATCCGAGTGGTATGCAGGCACCGAACCTTATTCAAGCCTTCTTGATCGAGAAGAATTCAGATGCCTTTTTGAAAAAAATGGACCGTGAATGGGAGAAAGTCCAAAAACGTTAAAGGGAGGAAGCGACATGAAAAATCGTCAGCGTGCTTTTCTGCTGATGGCGATGCCAGCCGTCATTATATTCTTTATTTTTCACACTTATCCTGTGCTGCAGGGAATATTTTATAGTTTTACCAACTGGCGCGGGTACGGTGAGTGGGATTTTGTAGGATTCAGCAATTACTTGAACGTCTTCCAGGATGGCCGTGCGTTAAGTTCCTACTGGTTTACATTTAAGTTTGCGGTCGTATCTACGATTCTAGTAAACATATTCAGTTTGGCTGTGGCACTCGGGTTAAATGCGAAAATCAAGTTCAGAAAAACACTGAGAGCCATCTATTTTCTGCCGAATATCTTAAGTATTCTCATTGTCGGATTTATCTTCAATTTCATCTTTACTCACTTCCTTCCCGAAATTATGGGTGCGCTTGGAATTGATGCTCTTGCCAAGAATATTCTCGGCGATCCAGATACGGCATGGCTTGGAATTGTCATTATGACGGTATGGCAGGCGACAGCTTTCAATACCATTCTTTATTTAGCAGGCCTTCAAACGATCCAGGATGATGTGTATGAGGCAGCAGAAATGGACGGAGCAAACGCTTGGAAGAAGTTTTTGAAGATCACCTTCCCTTTGATTGCACCATTTTTCACGATCAACATGGTTTTGGCCATGAAAAACTTCCTTATGGCTTTTGACCAAATTGTAGCACTCACGAATGGTGGTCCTGGGCAAGCAACGGAATCTATTTCTCTTTTAATCTATAAGGGAGGATTTGAGGGCGGGGAGTTCGCCTATCAATCTGCTAATGCCGTCATTTACTTTATCATCATTGTCGTCATTTCAATCTTTCAAATTCGCGTACTACAGAAGAGGGAGGTGGAGATGTAATGGAAAAAGGAAAGAAGAACTGGCTCGTTACAGCTCTTTTAATTGGAGGTACTGTGCTCGTCTTACTTCCGCTGTACTTGACGATTACGATCGCACTAAAAACACCTGAAGAAATGTCAGGATCCTTACTTTCTCTACCTGATGAGTGGCGATTCCAGAACTTCGTCGATGCTGTTCAAGTTACGGATTTCTTTGGGGCTCTGTTAAACAGTACGCTTGTCACTGTGTTTGTTGTTCTGTTTACATTGCTTTCAAATTCGCTTGTTGCTTATGCGATTGCGCGAAATATGCACAAACGATTTTACAAATTCCTATTCTACTATTTTGTTAGTGCGATGTTTGTACCGTTTCCTATTATCATGCTTCCAATCGTTAAGCAGACAGCGATCTGGAACATCGACAACCCGATAGGACTGGTTCTTCTATATGTCGTTTATGGTCTTGCTTTTAACGTATTTATTTACGTCGGCTACATCAAATCCATTCCTAAGGAACTGGAGGAGGCAGCTATTATGGACGGTGCGAGTACGTGGAAGGTGTTTTGGAAAGTCATTTTCCCTTTATTGACGCCTATGAACGCAACAGTAGGAATTCTAACATGCTTGTGGGCGTGGAATGATTTCATGCTTCCGCTTGTTATTCTGAGCGATCCTGACTTTGCGACGCTTCCGCTCGTTCAATATATTTTTCAAACCGAATTCAGCACGAACTACAACCTGGCCTTTGCTTCCTACTTGATGGCTCTTGCTCCTATGATTCTTGTGTACGTCATTGCTCAGAAGTGGATTATCAGTGGTGTGATGAAAGGTTCTATCAAATAAATGTATCAAAAAGACGTCTTCTAAAGGGAGGCGTCTTTTTTTTGAGGATCTATATTAGCATGTGACTTTATAAATGGGTATTCGCTGATCTATTCCTATCCTCGCTAATAAACACTAAAGGGTTTTTATTCTATTTACAGGACTATAGCATTGTTTATTTTTTCCTCCTTTGAAATAATAGAGGAAACGGATGTGTGAAATGAGGGGCTGAACATGAAAAGAATTTCTTTATTGTTTATCTTACTAATGGTCACCGCTGGCTGCAGTTCCTTCACAAAAAGTGATGCTCAATCCAATGAAATTCCTAGTCAAATCGGCAGCCCTAACTCTGAGATGAGCATACCTGACCAGCAAGATTGGACCACAGAAAAGATTAATGAAAAAACGGGTTATGGACCTTATACGAAGAAGTTCTTTAAAGGGATCTATTTAACGACTACATTACACATGGTGAAGCCTGGAGAGAGTGTAGGTACAAACGAGTCATTTCCTAAGCAGAAGGTTCGTGTACAGCTTATTAAACGTAATCGAGACTTAGAGAAAATTGAAATGATTAAAGAGAAAATTTATACTAATGGGGAAAAGCTGTCGGTTCAACTTCCTGAGGAAACAGGTATGTTTTACACGTACAGCCAAGAGGCACTTGGTGAGAACAATGAAGTGTTAGATACAGATGTAGCCCTATTCTATGTACCTCCAGAAGAATTTAACGCACGAATGTACACAGAAAATGAAGTAGTTGAGCCTGATAGTACGATCAATGTAAAAATAGAGAATTGGGGTCCTACCCAATTGAGCTTTGGTGTACTGTATCGGATAGAAAAATATCAAGAAGGCTCTTGGGAAAATGCGTCTGGGAATAGAGCCTTTGAAGACATTGGTTACTGGGTTGACCCCGGAAAAACCTTTACTCAGGATATAGACTTAGAAAGGTACGACTTAAATAAAGGAAAATATAGAGTGGTGAAAGAATTAGAGGCGGCTAACACTGATATTACTAAACCATTGGCCGTAGAATTCGAGATTGAATAACCCTTTTATCAACGAAAATATATTTCTTATCAGCAAAGGCTGATATTTTTCAACGAAAGCTGATATATATCAGCGAAGAAACAGGATATATCAGCGAATCATCGCATTCTCAAAAAAGACCGCTCATTTAGAGCGGTCTTTCCTAATTTTTATAGAATCTCTTGTGCTTTTTGTGTATCGGTAACGATCAATAGAACTTTTCCTTCATCCATGTCCTCTTCATACTCTTCTGCTTCTTGTTGAGAAAAACCGATTTCTTTTAGCTTCGTTCTCAGCTCATCCCCTTGTTTACTGAAGATATTAGAAATGACATTTTTGAAGTCTTGCTCAGATAATCCGATGGTGT
This sequence comes from Halobacillus mangrovi, assembly GCF_002097535.1. GTDB lineage: Bacteria > Bacillota > Bacilli > Bacillales > Halobacillaceae > Halobacillus > Halobacillus mangrovi_A. Next base: position 2,656,684 of record NZ_CP020772.1, on the reverse strand, counting down.
TCGCGTTCACGTTGTTCGCGATTCGATCTGTACGATCATCATCGTGAGACAAAATATAAATGTCCTTATTATCAATTCCTTGATTTTTGAGAGATGTGACGTCTTGCATCAGCTTCTCATCATTTGTGTATTCACGTAGTATTGGTTTCATCTCTATCCTCTCCTTTTATTGTAAGGTACATTTGATTAAATACCCGATTTTTTTGCCAAAAAACATCCAGATGCTCCTAAAGATAAGAAGGATTTTGCTGGAAAAAGTCGAATGGAACTACTATTGGAGGGGATGGAATTGAATAACAATCAGCCGATTATTGCAACATTTTCTATAGTGGGATGTGACCCGGCAACAGGAGAGGTTGGGGTCGCTGTCCAATCGAAATTTTTAGGCGTAGGCTCTGTCGTCCCTTGGGCAAAAGCGGGGGTAGGAGCTGTTGCAACACAAGCGTTCGCCAACCCGGCGTATGGCCCTGAAGGCTTGCGACTGCTCGAAGAGGGGAGCTGTCCAGATGAAGTGATTCAAACCCTAACATCGAATGACGAAGACTTTTTGCATAGACAAGTTGGTGTCATTGATGCTAAAGGGAATGCAGCGACATTCACAGGAGAAGAATGTTATGACTGGGCTGGCGACGTAACAGGAAAAAACTATGCTGCCCAGGGAAACATCCTCGTTAATAGAGAAACAGTCACTCACATGGGTGATGCTTTCGAAAATACCGAAGGACCATTAGCCGATCGATTAATTGCTGGGTTAAAAGCGGCTCAAAATGCGGGTGGCGACAGTCGAGGAAAGCAATCGGCAGCCATTTATGTCGTTAAAAAAAATGGGGGATATGGTGGTTTAAGCGATGTGTTTGTTGACTTACGTGTAGACGATCACCCTGAACCGATTGAAGAATTAGACAGAATTTATCAGCTGCAACAGCTCTACTTTGGTGAAACAGAGCCATATGACATCGAGAAAATCGAAGGGAAGCTTGAGGAGGACCTTCGAGATTGGCTGGTCCGATTAGAGTATCTAACGTCTCAGGAAGTATCAGATGACGAGTTTCATCAAGGGCTTACAGCTTATCTTCACACGGAGAATTTCGAGGCCAGGGAGCAGGAAAGAGGATATATAGACATGAAAGTTTATGAATTTATGAAAACGCATGTTTAACGTTAATTGAGGAATTTTTCTAGCACAGCTGAGAGGAGCTGTGCTTTTCTTATGAATCAAATTGACAGTTCTATAAGATTCGATTAATATCTAATTAGATGATTATAAAAATAGAAAGAAGGGCCGATAATGCAATTAGATAAAATGGTTGCTTTTCACAAAGCGGTTGGGGATCCTACAAGACTAAGAATTATAGCTTTATTAAGACATGGACCCTTGCACGGACAGGCGATTGCAGGGAAACTCGGCTTGAGACCTCCGACGATTACTCATCATCTGAAAAAGTTGAGGGATACAGGTATGGTCTATTCCCGCCGCGATAGAAACACGATTTACTTTCATTTGGATGAGCGTAAGCTCGAATTTATGACCACAGCAATTCTAAGGATTGGAGATGAAGAAGCCATGAATAAAAATGAGCTTCAAGTGACAGATAAAGAACAGACTAAAGTGTTGAACAGCTTTATCTCAAAAGATGGGAAACTGAAGTCGATACCGAGTCAACAAAAGAAGAAAATTGTTATTCTATCTTATTTTGTCCAGGGCTTTGACCAAGGTAAGACGTATGAAGAAAAAGAAGTTAACGAATATATTAAAACGTTCTTCGATGATTTTGCCACAATCCGCAGAGAGTGGATCATGCACTCGTTCATGTACAGAGAAAACAATATTTACGAACTGAATCCGCAAGAACTGTGGCCAGTCGTCGTAAGAAGGTAACACCTATCTGCAAGCTCTTAAAAACACTCGATTTCGAGATGTTTGTGAAGTTTGAAAGCGTTGGGAAGGACTCGCTTACCCTGGGCTTACGGTGAGCTTCCTCAGGCGCCTTGCCTCATCCTGGACTATGATCTCAAAAGAGTCTCCCCCCTTCCCCAATGTCCGTTACCTTATGAAGTTCTCGAAACCTTGCTCGTTTGAAATTGCTATTTATTACAAGGAAACCAGTAGGATTGCTGGATTTCCACCAGGACCAAGGTGTGCCAAACTTCATTCCAGAAAAGGTCGTTTTGAAAGCAAACCGGAATGTACCACCCAATATTAAGCTTAGAATCAATCAATTTAGCTGCAGTTTCAATCGTTTTCCATTCCCCATACTTCACGTAAATAACTCGAATTCAATCCTACAAGAGTAGGAGGCTTAATTTGAGTAGAGATTGTAAGTCAAATACAACTCAGCAAATTTTTTTGAAAAACTAATTAGATGCATATCTAATTATAGGGGAGGTAATCATGAGTGTATTAAAGCATCACCCATATCGTTATTTATTTTACTCCGGAATTGTCAATGGGATCGGAGACCGGTTCAGCCAAGTCGCTGTACTAACACTCGTACTCCACATCACAGGTTCAGGACTAGCGGTTGGAGCTGTACTCGGAATTCGGATTCTTCCGTTTCTACTGCTTTCTCCCTTGGGTGGAAAACTCGCAGATCGACTCAACAAAAAGTATTTGCTGATAGCCACGGATCTCTTACGTATTCCCTTTGCCTTAAGTTTTTTATTTGTTCAGTCGAAAGAGGATTTATGGATTGTATTTGCAGGAGTTATCGCCCTGTCATGTGGGGAAGCCTTTTATTTGCCAGTTAGAAAAAGTACGATTGCAGCAATGGCAGAAGAGTCCATTTTGATGAAAGTGAATGGGATGGAGCAGCTGATTCTAGGAATCGTGCTTATTGGAGGTTCCATTACCGGGGGGGGGCGTCGCTTTTCTATTTGGTAATGAATTCGCCTTTGTGCTTAATGCGTGTTCCTTTTTAGCTGCTGCGATCCTTGTTAGAAATCTGTCTGTTAAGAAACGCTCGCAAACTTGTGGTGAAAGTAATGAAGCTACGAGCAGCTTTTTAAAGGGGATTGGTACTTTTGTTATAGTGGCAGTCATTCTTCAACTCGTCACAGCGACTATGGATGGGGTGTTTAATGTTCTCATTAGTATATACGGGGCTGAAACATTCAAGTTGGATGAACTTGGAGTCGGTTTGCTGTATGGATCATTAGGAACTGGCCTTATTTTAAGTTTTCTTGTAACAGGACGACTAAAAAAGAACTTCCTCTTCATTGGAATAGCTGCATTAATTGTTGAAAGCAGTCTTCAGATGGCTGCAAGTCAAGCTGCTAACTTTCTCATCTTATCTCTTTTATTTATCAGTATTTCTTTCATCGGAGGGGTCGGAGGGGCGAGTGTGGATACCCTGATCATGCAGCAAATCCCGAATGGGAAACAAGGCCGAGTCTTCGGCGTAATTGAAGCAATTATGAATATCCAAATCGGATTAGTTATGTTTGGGACGGGGGTTGTCTTAGAGAACATGCCAGCCCATAAAACAGGATGGATAGGAGGTTCCATCGGTTTGTGTGGAGCGTTAATTTTCTTACTTCTATATTGTGTGATTCAATTAATTTACCGAAAAAATAAGAGTGTTGGTTAGGCAGATAGAGAAATGAGATTCAGCAAAGGCACTGCGGAATCTCATTTCTCTGCGTTGCATTTAACTGAAATTCTGAAATAAAACTACATAAATAAACATAACTAAATGTCATAATATTTCAAAATCATTCAAATGACTTAGGTGGATAGTCTTGGAAACAGAAGACTTTTTTTCCAACTGTGACAAAAGTGGTATAGACGACTATAAAGGCTCGGTTTATGCTTGAAACAGAAGTTCAATATAGTGGCAAAGAAAGGAGGCTTTAGTTGCGACACCTGATAAGAAAAAAGGAGGACGCATATGAGTCGAAAAACGGTGTCTGTTGCGTTAGTGACTGTACTCGGAACCACATTGCTTGTACCAGGAACCAGTTTAGCAAGTGAAGGACCTACGATTGAAAAAGAAGGAAAGCAAAATTTAAACCAGTCTAGTGACAAAGGGCACCCTGTCTTTACATGGGACCAGCCGGGGCCAACCTCTCCAGTCCTTCATCAGGGCTCTATTAGAGGTGCCGGCATGCGAGAAGCCCCCCTCAACGAAATCGATAACGTCTTAAAATCAGCTATTCAGGAACAGGTGATGCCAGGAGCCGTCGCTTTCGTAGCCAGAAGAGGACATATCGTAAAAGAGGAAGCTTATGGATATGCCGTCCAATACAAAGATGATGAGTTCACAAAAGTGGATGATCCTATTCCAATGAGCGAAGATACGATTTTTGATCTTGCTTCCATTAGTAAATTGTTTACCACTACCGCAGCAATGAAATTATACGAACAGGGAAAATTTGAACTGGATGATCCGGTTGCCAAATACATTCCAGAATTCGCTGCAAACGGAAAAGAAAGCGTTACCATTGAACAATTAATGACACATACCTCTGGTTTTAAACCATGGATTCCTCTTTACACCATAGAAGGTACCCGCGAAGATCGGCTACAATACGTATTTCAATATCCTCTCCAAGATGAACCTGGTTCTGAGTATACATACAGCGATCTCAACATGATTACACTTGGAGCTTTAATCGAGCGTCTGTCCGGAATGGGCCTTGATGAATTTGTCAAAAAAGAGATTACAGAACCACTCGGAATGGACGATACGATGTATAATCCACCAGCCCGTTTAAAGGACCGTATCGCAGCAACAGAATATCAGCCATGGACAAACCGTGGACTAGTCTGGGGTGAAGTTCATGATGAAAGCGCCTGGTCCCTTGGTGGAGTAGCCGGTCACGCCGGTGTATTCTCTACAGCGTCAGATTTAGCCAAGTTCGCTCACATGTTTTTAATGGATGGTAAATATGGAGGGACACGCATCCTTGAACAAGAGACAATTCAACTTTTAACTGAAAATCGGATTCCTCAGTTCCCTGGTGACGATCATGGGCTTGGGTGGGAGCTTCAGCAAGGTTGGTTTATGGATGCTCTATCAGAGAGCACAACCCTTGGTCATACAGGTTATACAGGGACATCAATCGTAGTGAGTCCGACTAACCAAACCATTGCGATTCTTCTGACAAACCGTGTTCATCCTAGTAGAAACACGGTTTCAACGTCTCCAACTAGAAGAGAGTTTGCCAGAAAAGTGGCCGATGCGATTCCTGTAGAGATGGATAAAAAAGGAGAAGCGTGGTTTGCAGGATACGGATCAAATGAAACAAATCAACTTATAGCCGAACTAAACCTTGAAGAGAAATCCACGCTTTCTTTTGAGACATGGTACAAGATTGAAGACGGCTATGACACAGGAACCGTTGAATATTCGAATGACGGGGAAGAGTGGACAGAAGCTGTAATGGTCACGGGAAGCAGCGAGGAATGGGAAGTGATGCAAGTTGAACTTCCTGCTGAAGCGAAGTTTGTCCGGTTCACCTATCAGACGGATGGTTCTGTCAACAATCGAGGATGGTATGTGGATGATGTTAAATTAAATGGCTCTAGTCTTACCTTTACAAGTAACGATTGGGTTGAACGTTCTTATTAGGAAGTAATTATAAGGAGGGGTAAAGTTGGGAGTAACAAGTAAAAAGTTTACGATCGCACTTCTAGTGATTGTCATGAGTTTTTCTCAGGCGCTTTTGACACCGAAAGGCGCTAGTGCTGACGAAAGTGAAGTCTCAGACTTGGTACTCATGCAAAATGTGCCAGAAGCTGATACACAAATTGAAGGAAATCAAGTATCGCTGAACGCTTTGCACATTTATGATGATGGGCATTTTATGAAGACGGAGGACGACCTGACTTGGAAATCGTCAAACAAAAATGTGGCTACTGTAGATGATGAAGGGAATGTAACGATTTTGGAGCATAGAGGACGCACGTTTATTAGTGTTTCAGATGGTGTGCATTCGGACAGAATTGCTCTGGATTACAAAGTAAATAAATCTTCTGTGAAAAAAGCCGAACCGTCACTTGGTAAGCAGAAAGGAGCTCGTTACGACATTATCCAAAAGGCCATCGAAGGTATGACACTGGAAGAAAAAGTCGGTCAGATGCTTATGCCGGATTTCCGTAAGTGGGATGGCGAGAATGTGACAGAAATGCTTCCTGAAATTGAAGAACAAATCCAGAAGTACCATTTAGGCGGAGTCATTCTCTTTAGAGAGAATGTTGTTACAACAGAGCAGACAGCAAAATTGGTTTCAGCCTATAAAGAAGCTTCAGAGAAATTTGGATTGTTGATGACGATTGATCAGGAAGGCGGAATAGTCACACGTCTTCAATCCGGAACCGACATGCCAGGAAACATGGCGCTTGGAGCGACCCGGTCTGAAGAAATCAGCTATGATGTCGGCCATGCCATTGGAGAGGAACTTTCTTCTCTTGGAATTAATATGAACCTGGCTCCAGTTTTGGATGTTAACAATAACCCAGACAATCCTGTCATCGGTGTGCGTTCATTTGGTGAAGACCCACAGCTAGTGGCAGATCTTGGTGTGGCTTATACGAAAGGTCTCCAAGAAACAGGAGTAGCTGCCACGGCTAAGCACTTCCCTGGCCATGGGGATACAGCCGTAGATTCACACCTTGGCCTCCCAGAAGTCCCATACGATAAAGAACGTTTGAAAGAGGTTGAACTGTATCCATTCCAGGAAGCTATGGAAGCTGGAATCGATGCGGTGATGACCGCTCATGTCACCTTCCCGAAAATTGATGATACGAAAGTGATTTCTAAAAAAGACGGAACGAAAATTTCTCTTCCAGCCACCCTCTCCCATAAGGTATTGACAGGACTGATGCGAGAAGAGATGGGCCATGAAGGTGTGATTATTACAGATGCGATGAATATGAACGCGATTGCTGAACATTTTGGAGCCGTTGACGCAGCCGTTCGTGCCGTAAAAGCGGGAACTGATATCGTATTGATGCCAGTCGGCCTTGAAGAAGTGGCCGGGGGACTTCTTGACGCAGTGGAATCTGGGGAGATTTCAGAGAAACGAATTGAAGCTTCTGTAGACCGTATCTTAACTCTGAAAGTAAACCGAGGCATCATTAAGTCTGAGAATCTAGAAGAAATCGAAGATAAAATCCAAGGTGCTGTTGAAACCGTAGGATCAGATGAACATAAAGCCATAGAAAAAGAAGCAGCGGAAAAATCTATTACCTTAGTGAAAAATGATCAAGTTCTGCCTTTAGAAGCGGAAAGCGATGAGCATGTAGTTGTCATCGGAAATAGTTTTGTTGATTCCCTTGGAGAGGCTGTTAAAGAACAGCATGCGAATACGACGGTGGTAGATGTGGGTTCAGACTATGACTTTACTGAAGAACAGGAAACACTCGTCGAATCAGCTGATAAAATCATCGTTGGCACTTACACATACAGTGTGGGGACAAGATCTCCAGAACACCCTCAAATGAAAATGGTGAATCACCTAATGACTCAAAATGCACCAGTGATCGGTGTAGGAATCCGAAATCCATATGATATCATGGCTTACCCTGAAGTGGATGCTTATCTTGCTCAATATGGTTTCAGAACCGCTAGTTTTGAGGCAACGGCTGCTGCTATATTTGGAGAAAATGAACCTGCAGGAAAACTGCCAGTAACGATTCCAGGGGAAGAAAATGGGATCCTATACCCATTCGGTCACGGGTTAACGTACTAGTTCAATAAAAGGCAGGGATCAATTCTCTGCCTGCTTGTATAAAATTAGAGGAGGAATGTTGTCTTGAAAAAATGGTCGATTATCTTCTTGGCGTTGCTGCTCGTGTTGTCATCTCTATCTGTTGTGCTCGCCGACAATAACGGGAAAGGAAAGGGTCATGGGTATGGGAATGACAAGCAAAAGCATAAGAACTTTGAGCTTGGGGTAGAGGTTTTACTGGAAGATGAGAAGGAGCTGATTGAAGATAAGAATGTCGGACTGATCACCAACCCTACTGGTGTGGATCAGGAGCTTAACAGCATCGTGGATATTCTTCATAACGACCCTGATGTTAATTTAACCGCACTTTATGGACCGGAACACGGTGTTCGCGGCAGTGCTCAGGCAGGAGAGTATGTAGAGTATTACATCGATGAAGCTACAGGACTGCCTGTGTACAGTCTATACGGATCAACAAGAAAACCAACCCCTGAAATGCTAGAGGGTATTGATGTTCTTTTGTTTGACATCCAGGATGTAGGGACAAGATTCTACACCTACATTTACACGATGGCATATGCAATGGAAGCCGCGCAGGAAAAAAATATTGAATTTATCGTACTCGACCGTCCGAATCCACTGAGCGGTGAAGCAGTTGAAGGTCCAGTACTTAACGATGAATACTCTTCATTTGTAGGAAAGTATGAAATCCCTCTTCGTCATGGCATGACTGTGGGTGAGCTTGCCAAGTTGTTCAACAAGGAATTCGGTATTGGAGCTGACTTGACTGTGGTAGAAATGGATCATTGGAAGCGGGATATGTATTATGATGAGACACCATTAGAGTGGGTACTTCCATCTCCTAATATGCCGACGCTGGATACTGCACTTGTCTACCCTGGGGCGGCATTAATTGAAGGAACGAATGTATCGGAAGGACGGGGAACAACAAAACCGTTTGAGCTGATTGGCGCGCCCTACATTGATTCAACTGAGCTTGCTTCCGCTCTTAATGAATTGGAACTTCCAGGCGTTGATTTCAGAGCAGCATCGTTCACACCATCTTTTTCTAAGCATGCTGGTGAATTATCTCATGGGGTACAGATCCATGTGACAGATAAAGAAGCTTTTCAGCCAGTCACTACAGGCGTAAGCCTAGTAAAAACCATTCATGACCTGTATCCTGAAGATTTTGAGTTCCGTGCTGAAAATAGTGAAGGTGTGTCATTCTTTGATCTATTAGTTGGAAACGGATGGATCCGTGAAGCAATTGAAGAAGGAAGCAGTGTGGAAGAAATGAAAGCCAAATGGCAGGAAGACTTAATTGAATTTAAAGAAGTGAGAGAGAACTACCTCCTATACTAAAAACAGACCACCCGCAAGCGAATGCGGGTGGTATTTTTAAGAATGTAATAAAACTTCAGAATATTCACTTGATTATTAAATAAAACTTGGTAAACTAGAATAAACTGAAGCAAATGAGAAAGGAGGCAGCTCATGAACGGGGGATTGATCAGTATTCAAGAGGCAGTTACCTCACTGAAGCCGTCCGAACGTAAAGCAGCCGAATACATAATTAATTTTCCAGAAGAAGTAATCAACTTGTCCATCCAGAAGCTTTCGCAGCGGGCAGAAGTGAGTGAAGCGACAATTATCCGTTTAGCCCGCACCCTCAATTACAAAGGCTTTCAGGAGTTGAAGCTAAGGATTGCCGGGGATTTGGCATCACAATCTTCGTCTTTCAATCAGTCCTACCAGGAGATTTCAATTGATGGGTCTGTAGACTCTTTCATATCCAATGTTTCAAACAACAATATCCAGTCTATTCATGACACCATTTCAGTTCTATCTAAAGAAGAAGTAGAGAAAGCGATCAGTGCCCTCCAGGAGGCAAGGAAAATTGCCCTCTACGGAATCGGTGCCTCGGGGTTAATCGCCCAGGATTTTAAACAAAAGCTATCAAGGATCAATCGCTGGTGTGAAGCCGCTGTCGACTATGATACGCAAGGGACGATCAGTGCAAACCTCGGAGAGTCAGATGTCGTTTTTGGCATTTCTTATTCAGGTCAAACCATAGATATCATTCAATCTTTGAAGGTAGCTAAGGATAACGGAGCTAAAGTCATAACCTTAACGAAATACGGATCAAATCCAGTTTCAGAACTCGCTGATATCAAGCTATACACAAGCTCATTAGAAAAGAGCATTCGAAGCGGTGCGATGAGTTCGCGAATCTCCCAGCTCAACGTGATAGATATTTTGTATGTTGGCATGACGAGTAGAAATTATGAAGAAAGCGTGGCAGCCCTTGAGAGAACCCGCAAAGCTGTTGATGTGAAAAAACATGTTTGACCAATATTTAGCTGAATCAGTTGATCGTAAAGAGATTCCAGGTGCAGTTCTCCATATCCAGCATAAAGGCAGGACGGTTTTTCACAAAGCATACGGGGGATTTACCGATCGTAAGCAAAGAGAACAGCTGATTACAACGAACACCATCTTTGACTTGGCCTCGCTTACAAAAGTAGTGGCTACACTTCCATCCATCCTATGGCTGCTGGATCACAGCCGTCTGGAATTGGATCACTCCATTCAAACCTACATCCCAGAGTTCAGCCATCCCGAAGTCCGAATTAAACACGCGCTTACCCATACAACAGGCCTTCCCGCTGATCTTCAAATGGTCAAACGAGAGGAAAGTAGAGATATTTTATATGAAATCACCCAACTGGATTTGCTTCATTCTCCAGGAAAACAGGTCCTCTACAGTGACCTGGGAATGATTCTGCTAGGGAAAATCATAGAAAGGATCAGCGGCCTAACACTAGACCAATTTACAAAAACGTATCTTTTTAATCCTTTACAGATGACGAATACCTCTTTTAACCCACAAGAACCCGATCTGACAGCTTCTACAGAATGGTATAAAAATCATTACATACAAGGAGAAGTACATGATGAAAAGGCTCATCTTCTTAAAGGAAGAAGCGGAAGCGCAGGGGTGTTTGGAACAGCTTCGGATGTCGCTAAATTAGGTATTTACTTTCTCTATCCTACTGCACAACAAGTTATCCGAGCTGAGAGAATGCAGCAGGCAACCACACACGTGATTCAAAATCGAGGGCTGGGGTTTGAAGTGTGGAGCGGTCAAGGCAAGGAGCTTTCATGTGGAAGGAGGTGGTCAGAGGGAAGTTTTGGCCACACAGGATTTACAGGAACCAGTCTTTGGGTGGACCCAAAGGAAGAGCTTGTCGTCGCTTTATTAACGAATATCGTGCATTACGGAAGGAAGCACCAAATGAGTCGTATTCGGCCTCATCTGCATTCACTGATTCATTCATCTTTAATTAATTAAGGGGGATCATGTTATGAAAAAAATGAAAGCGTTTACTTTTATTGGGTTTTTAGCATTTATTCTCATTTTGTCTGGATGTAGCTCCGAAAGCGGTGGGGATGCATCGGGTGATTCAGATTCGGGTGAAGACAGTGTTACGTTAACAATTGGCAGCTGGAGAACGGAAGATAAAGCAAGTTACCAAGAAGTAATCGATAAATTTCAAGAAGAAAACCCAGATATTAACGTTGAGTTTGAACCTTCTAAGAACACCGAATATAACACGATCTTAAATACAGCTCTTAAGAGTGGGGAAGGTCCGGATATTATTCACCTTCGTCCTTATGCTCCAGGCATCGAGCTTGCCGATGCTGGTTATCTTGAGCCATTAGATGATCTAGAAGGTCTTGATAAGTTCGCAGAAGATACCTTGGCCGCCTCTAAAGGATCGGATGGAAAACAATACGGCGTTCCCTTAAACATCAGTACAACGCAAATGTTTTATAACAAAAAAATCTTCGATGAACTCAGTCTGGAAGAACCGAAAACTTGGGAAGAATTCATTTCTTTAAATGAAACGTTGAAAAAAGGAGGGTACACCCCGATCTCTCTTGGATCAAAAGAAGGCTGGCTTCTGTCCTTATCACACGGAATCATAGGCCCAGCTCATTACGGCGGTAATGAATTCGTTGATAAAATTACTGCTGGAGAAACAGATTTTACGAGTGAAGAATTTCAAACCTCTATTGATGCGATGGATGAGCTCAAAAAGTACTTCCCTGAAAACTATGAAGGGTTAGGCATGGAAGATATTCGTACGATGTTCTTCACAGGTGACGCTGCCATGTTCCCGCTAGGAAGCTGGGAAATTGAGGTGTTGCGTGAAATGAACCCTGATCTTGAGCTAGGTTTCTTCCCGATGCCTTCAGCTGTCGGCAAAGATCCAACGATTACGACATGGGTGGATGGATCCTACGCTGTAAATGCGAATTCAGAACACAAAGAGGCAGCGAAAAAATTCGTTCAATTCATGACAACGGAGGAATTTGGAAAACTTTTCACTGAAGAATTTAAAATGATTAGTGCCATTCCGGGAATTGAATCTGATGATCAGCTCGTTAACGACCTTAGTAAAGCCGTAGAGGAAATGTCTACGCCATACATGATGCTCGTTCATTTTTCAGGTGGTAACCCTACGACTAAAGCAACACTTGAAACAGAATTGCAGGGTATGTACTTAGGTGAGCGTACACCGGAAGAAGTAGCAAAAGCAATACAAGAAAGTGCAGCGTCCTGGTATGAGCCACTACAATAGAACACAAGGGGCGGAGAATAAGAAAGCATCGACGAGAACGGTAAGCAAAACAAAAAAGCAAAGGAACTGGAAAAGGTGGACGATTCACCTTTTCCCTATTCCCGCCTTACTCATTTACGGATTGTTCATTGTTTACCCGCTGTTTGCTGCACTCACCTACAGTTTCTTTGATTGGAAAGGCATCGTTCGCGGAGAGTTCGTCGGTTTGAAAAATTTCAAAGATCTCTTTACACTTCAGCCTTTTTCCGATTTATTTTGGAATGCGTTCGGTCACAATATCCTCTATTTCGCACTGCAGATGGTTTTTCAGAATGGCCTTGCTTTTCTACTAGCCTATGTGATTTACAAAAAGGTCCGCGGATCAGAATTCTTAAAAATTGCTTACTTTCTGCCAAGGTTACTGTCTGTCATAGTCGTCGGATTCCTATGGAAGCTGATTCTTAACCCGAACTACGGAGCGCTAAACGTAATTCTTGAGAGGCTGGGATTAGAGTCTTTGCAAAAAGCTTGGCTCGGTGATCCGGATACCGCCTTGATCGCTATTATTCTCGTAAACTGCTGGTACGGGCTCGGATTCGGTGTATTAATCTTCCTGGCAGGCTTTCAGTCCATTCCTCAAGAGCTACTTGAAGCAGGAAGACTGGATGGGGCAAACAGTTTTTCAATGATTACGAGAATCATCATTCCTTTGATGGTGCCATCCATCATGATTATGACTGTACTCACGTTTATTCAGTCGTTTGAAGCCTTTGAACTCGTCTACGCCATGCAGGGATCGCAAGGAGAACCTTACCATTCCACCGACACACTGGCCGTTTATTTCTATCGTCTTGCCTTTGGCGGTTCGACAGGTGGTGCGACTACAGCTGTTGGTCTCGGATCCGCACTTGCTGTTGTGTTATTCCTGTTTATTGCTTTCTTTACGGCCCTTTATTTAAAGTACATGCAGAAAAAACAAGTCGATATGTAGGAGGGATAGAATGAATCACACCATCTGGTCAAAACCGTTTTATTATGCCTTTGCCTTTTTTGTTGCCTCTGTCAGCATCTATCCCATTCTATTAATGATTTTATCCTCGTTCAAAACGAGTGCAGAAATCTTTACAAGTCCGCTGGCATTTCCACAGTCGTTCTCCCTTGATACATACCGAAACTTGCTGGAAATGGTTCCGTTCATGACTTACTTTACAAACAGTGTGATTGTGAGTGTCGTTTCTGTGATGCTCATTCTAGTCACGTCTTCTCTTGCAGCTTTTTATATCGCAAGGTTTACGTTTGTATGGAACAACATGATTTTCTTTTTCTTCTTAATGGGAATGATGCTGCCGATCAAGCTGGGTATCGTACCCCTGTTTATATTAATGAAAGACTTGAACCTATTAAACTCGTTGTGGTCCTTGATTTTTATGTATGTAGCCACAGGGATCCCGTTATCCATCCTCATCTTGACTGGTTTTTTCAGAACGATGCCGAGAGAACTTGAGGAAGCCGCTCGAATGGATGGGGCTGGAAACTTACGGATTCTCTGGAATGTCGTTTTGCCACTCATGAGGCCTGCGCTGGGGACAGTGATGATCATTCAATTCATTCAATCGTGGAATGACTTTTTCTTCCCGTTAATATTTATTACCGATGACTTAAAGAAGACGATTCCAGTGGGGATGTTGTCCTTATTCGGAGAATATTCGGCTGACTGGGGAGCTTTGTTTGCTGGTTTGACTCTGGCTTCGCTTCCAATGATGGTTCTCTTCTTTGTCGCTTCCAAGCAATTTATGGAGGGACTGACCCAAGGTGCAATCAAGTAAAAGTTATTATGTTGGAGTTGACGGCGGTGGTTCAAAAACAGAGGCGCTGCTTTGTGATCATGAAGGTATGATCATCCAACGAATGTTAACTGAATCGACGAATTTAAAATCACGAAGCGAACAAGACGTACGATCTGCCATCCACAAGATATTTATGCAGTTAACCAAAACCCTTCCAATCGATAGCTTGAAGGGAATCTACGTTTCAACGGCAGGCGGAGATCGAGAAGAAGATCGTTTACGTTGGAAAAAGTGGATGTATGAGGTGCTTCCGGACTTCAAGGGACGAATGGATGTACGTAATGATGCCTATGGAGCATTGGCAAGCGGAACATATTCTCTACATGGCAATGTTTTAATCGCAGGAACAGGATCAATTGCTTATTCTGTTACCCAAGAAGAAAAAAACCTTAAGCGAGTTGGCGGCTGGGGGTATCTGTTTGGAGATGAAGGAAGCGGCTATGATATCGGAAGAGGAGCCTTGAAGCTAATCTCAGCTATGCACGACGGAAGAGAAAAAAAAGATGAAGCGTTTATTGCTAAGATGCTTTCTGACTTGGATTTGACAACCATACCTGAGGTCATTACTAAAATTTATGAAAATCCTTACCCTCGCTTAAAAATTGCTTCTCTGGCACGAACTGTGATCATTCTTGCAGAACAGCAGAATCCGGCTGCTCTAACTCTTATTTATAAATCTATAGACGATCTATTAGGATTCGTTAAAATCATTGAAAAGAAGAATGAGTTCTTAGTCCTCTGCGGAGGGTTGTTTCAATCCGAGTTTTTTAGGATTTCATTTAAAAAACAAATGGAACAACGGGAAATTAGACAAAAGTTATGTAATCCGGATATTTCTCCAGCAGCAGGGGCTTGTATCTGTGCCTTGATAACCGCTGGGATTTCAATTACAGAAGAAGTAAAAGGAAAAGCAAAGTCGTCCTATCAGTCGATTTGCGGCACCATCATCTAATGGAGGTACAAATATGACAGACGTCAACGATCGATTAAATACGGAAATGAGCAATAAGAAATCGGAACGCCTGCACAACTTTTCTACACTTGAAATTATCGAGCTGATGAATGAAGAGGATCATGTGGTGCCCGCAGTCGTCAAACGTGCGCTTCCTCAAATTGAAAAAGTCATCGATCAGGCTGTAGAAGTTGTAAAGAATGGAGGAAAGCTGTTTTACTTTGGAGCTGGGACGAGTGGGCGGTTGGGTGTGCTTGATGCATCAGAATGTCCGCCGACTTTTGGCGTGCCGGAGGATTTAGTAAATGGCATTATTGCTGGAGGGGACCATGCCCTCCGCTATGCGATTGAAGGAGCAGAGGATAGCGAAGAGGCAGGGGTCGCTGATGTTGGAAAGCATGTGAGCCTGAATGATATGGTGATAGGCATTGCATCAAGCGGCAGGACCCCATATGTGCTTGGGGTTATTGATGCGGCTAAAAAGTTAGGTGTACCGACAGCAGGTATTAGCTGTAACCACAATGCCGAACTCTCTAAGGTAGTTGATTTGCCTATTGAATTGCCAGTAGGAGCGGAAGTCATCACCGGGTCTACAAGATTGAAAGCAGGCACTGCTCAAAAGATGGTACTTAACATGATTTCATCTGCGTCAATGATCAAGCTTGGTAAGGTGTATAACAATTTGATGATTAATGTCCAGGCATCCAATAAAAAACTTCGTAAACGCACTCTTTCGATCATTCAAGAAATAACTGGAGTGAGTGAAGCGGAGGCTCTCCGCTATAGTGAACAGGCACAAGGTGATGCCCGTGTTGCTATACTTATGGTCCTGCTAAATGCAGATGCAGAAAAAGCAAAAGAATTCCTGGAAGAGAAGAGTGGGAATTTTGCTGAAGTGATGAATGACCTTGAGAAAAAGTAGTTCAATCTGATTATCATCAATGATAAGCAAATGGAAGAGGAGTTTAGAGAGGAATAGAGTATTTATTAATGTAACGGTAGGCGTCTGTGATTCGACTTGAATAACAGGCGCTTTTTTGCCTTCAAATGTTTGATTTTTTCAAAAAGAGGAAAATAATTTATATTATCCATTTTAACAGGAGGTCTTATGGAAAAAGGAACAGTAACTTGGGACATGATCAGAATAAACAAACACACAGCAACCCCAGTCAAGGACGAAGTTGCTGAAGAATTTCCGTTGACCTTGATCATCAATGGGGAAGAGTTCGCCACCAT
The DNA here is from genome assembly GCF_002097535.1 of Halobacillus mangrovi. GTDB lineage: Bacteria > Bacillota > Bacilli > Bacillales > Halobacillaceae > Halobacillus > Halobacillus mangrovi_A. The sequence continues at coordinate 2,640,350 of NZ_CP020772.1, read as the reverse complement.
GGTTTGTTCACCGACGAATCTGGAAGAGTTGGTGATTGGCTATCTGGCTGCTGAAGGAGTTATTCGAACTGGGAAGGACTTACTTGGTTTTTCAGTCGATGAGGACACCGGTTTTGCTTACGTTGAAACAGGAAGAAAAATTCCGGACTTAGCTGCCCAGCAAAAAAGGTGGATCGGCTCATGCTGTGGAAAGAGCAGAGCCTTCTATTTTCAAAATGATGCGAGCACAGCAAAGACAGTGATGGGGCACTTTACAATAAAGCCGGACCAGTGTACCAAATTGATGGATAACTTTCAGGAAGGCGCCCGGATGTTTCAGCGAACCGGCGGGGTACATCAAGCGGCCCTCGGAACCAAAGATGGCATCGAAGTTCAATTTGCTGATATCGGGAGACACAACGCTCTAGATAAGCTTTACGGCTACACCATTAAGAACCGTGTAAGGTTGAAAGATAAAGTGATCATCTTCAGCGGTCGTATTTCATCTGAAGTTTTATTAAAAGTATCCAAAATGGGGATTGGATGCTTATTATCGAAATCTGCACCTACGGACTTGGCACTGCAGCTTGCCGATGATTTGAATATTACAGCTGTTGGCTTTGTTCGAGGAGATAGGATGAATGTGTACACACATCCAGAACGCATCGATCTTCACTCGTTCAACACTTCTGAGTAAAAAGGGGAGATTAATTTGTTAGAAAGAGAGCACACCGTCGTTACGGTAAACGGGAATGAATATTTAGCGGATCCTAATCAAAACTTATTGGACCTCATCAATACCACAGGGGAAAATGTTCCCCAAATCTGCTACAACGAATCGTTAGGACCAATTGAAACTTGTGATACATGTTTGGTTCAGGTAAATGGAAAACTTCAACGAGCTTGCGGTATGAAAGTGGAGCCGGGAATGCGGGTTCAAACACAGCTTCCTCACGTACATAAAGCTCAGAAAGAAGCATTGGACCGAATTCTGGAAAAGCATGAACTGTATTGTACGGTTTGTGATTATAATAATGGCTCGTGTGAAATTCATAATACGATGGCGGACTTCGGTTTGGAGCATCAATCTCGTCCGTTCCAACCAACCTCCTATAACATAGATGATTCTGGATCCTTTTACCGGTATGATCCTGATCAATGTATCTTATGCGGACGATGTGTTGAAGTCTGTCAGGACGTCCAGGTAAATGAAACACTTACGATTGATTGGGAACGTCAAGAGCCGCGTGTCATTTGGGATAACGATGTTCCGATAGACCAGTCTTCTTGCGTGAATTGCGGACAGTGCTCGACAGTTTGTCCATGTAACGCAATGATGGAAAAAGGGATGGAACACGAAGCGGGATTTTTAACGGATCAAAAACCAGGAATTTTACGTTCTATGATCGAGATGACGAAAAAGGTAGAAACAGGCTATGGACCGCTTTTCGCTGTCTCCGACACAGAAGCAGCCATGCGGGAAGAGCGTATCCAAAAAACGAAAACGGTGTGCACGTATTGTGGAGTTGGCTGCTCCTTTGATGTTTGGACGAAGGATCGGAAAGTGCTGAAAGTCGAACCTCACCCACAATCACCTGCCAATGGCATTTCTACTTGTGTAAAAGGAAAATTCGGATGGGATTACGTCAATAGTGAAGATCGCCTTCAGAAGCCTTTGATCCGCCGTGGCGATTATTTCGAAGAGGTGGAATGGGATGAAGCCATTTCCTACGTTGCTCAGCGCTTTAATGAGATCAAAGCAGAAAAAGGTGCTGACCATCTTGCGTTCATTGGATCATCAAAAGCAACGAATGAAGAGTCTTATGTCATGCAAAAGCTTTCCCGCCAGGTGATCGGAACCAATAACGTTGATAACTGTTCCCGTTACTGTCAGGCACCAGCCACAAAAGGTTTGTTTAGAACGGTTGGATATGGAGGCGACTCTGGTTCCATCGATGACATTGCCAGTGCAAAACTTGTCATCACGATCGGTTCGAATACAGCGGAATCTCATCCTGTGCTTGCTTCAAGAATCAAGCGTTCTCAAAAACTGTTTGATCAGAAACTATTTGTCTTCGATCTTCGAAAACATGAAATGGCGAAGCGAGCCGATCGTTTCTATCAGCCGAAATCCGGCACCGACCTCGTCTGGCTATCTGCAGTTACAAAATACATTCTCGATCAAGGTTGGGAGAATAAGAGTTTCCTTAACGAATGGGTCAATGGCTTTGATGAATATCGAGAAAGTCTTGAACCGTTCACACTAGAGTATGCTTCAGAGATGACAGGAATTTCAATCGACGAGTTAAAGGCACTAGCTAAAGAGATCAGTTCGGCAGAAAGCGTCGCGGTTTGTTGGGCGATGGGTGTGACTCAGCACATGCGAGGCAGTGATACGAGTACAGCCATTTCGAATCTATTGTTGATTACAGGCAATTACGGAAAGCCAGGAACGGGGGCCTATCCGCTTCGTGGCCATAACAACGTTCAAGGCTGCAGTGATTTCGGAAGTATGCCGAACTTTTTCCCCGGGTATGAAAAGGTCGATGATGAAGAGGTCAGAGCCCGTTACGAAAAAGCGTGGGGCGTCGAATTGCCGAAAAAAATCGGGATGGACAACCACGAAATGATTAAGGCCATCCATGATGGAGAGCTTTCTTCCATGTACGTCATGGGCGAGGACACCGGGATCGTCGATGCGAATATCAACTATGTGACCGCCGCTCTTGAGAAACTCGATTTCTTTGTTGTTCAGGACTTGTTCCTGACGGAGACGGCTGAATATGCAGATGTTGTTCTTCCGGCATCCCCAAGTCTTGAAAAAGAAGGGACGTTTACCAATACCGAACGTAGAATTCAGCGACTCTATCAGTCTTTTGAACCGTTAGAAGGTACGTACCCTGACTGGATGATCATCCAGATGATCGCTAAAGAGATGGGATACGACTGGAATTATCAGCATCCATCTGAAATTATGCAGGAATCTGCAAGTCTTGCTAAACTATTCGCTGGAGTCAATTATGAGCTCCTGGAAGGTTATAAGTCGTTGCAGTGGCCAGTTGCTGAAGATGGAACAGATTCTCCGTTGTTGTTCACAGAAGGTTTTCCTTTTGAAGATAAAAAAGCGAAGCTATATCCGCTTACGTTTGAGTTGAAATATGATACGAATGAAGAATACGACTTACATGTAAATAACGGCAGGCTCCTTGAGCACTTCCACGAGGGCAATATGACGTATCGCATTGAAGGAATTGTCAGGAAGACACCTCAGGCTTTCATCGAGGTATCGGAGGAACTTTCGAAAGAACGCGGCATCCAGGAAGGAGCAGAAGTGAAGCTGATTTCAGAAGCCGGCGAAGCAACAGGAATTGTAACGATCACGGATCGGGTTAAAGGGAAAGAGCTATTCTTACCTTTAAGTGGCCGAGGAAAAACGGCCATCAACTACTTGACAGACAACCGTGTTGATAAAGATACCGACACACCTGCGTATAAAGAAATTGCTGTAAAAATGAAAGTACTGAAAAAGAAAGGAAAATCACCAATTCCGCCGAATAATCATAGAAGAGGGAACCCTGTACCACAAATCAGTGTCCAGGTTGAGAAAAAATGGGAACGCGATGATTACGAATTCCCTGGAAATAAGGTGGATCAGTAATGGCGAAATCAATAACTAAAATCAAAAAATATGAAAAAACCCGTGAGGAACAGGTGGAAAGTGACACCGCTGAAGTTCGGGAAGCGGTTGCCGACAATAAGGAAGCGATCTTAAAAGGGATCAATCTACTTCAGGCGTTAAATGAAGGAGGAACCCTGGATACCGCTAGCGCATTTACGAAAACGAAAAAAGAAGCACTTGAAAATGTTGTCCAGGAAATCAGCAAGGATCGATACACTCCTTTACTTGAAAATCTTCCTGAGCTCATTTTCTTACTTGGTGAAATCGATGTGAAAGCATTGAGAGATTTGTCCAATAGGTTGAACCAGGGACTTGAAGCCATGAATGCTGATGGCCCTGAACAGAAAACGAGCATCTTTGATTTAGCAAAGGCATTGAAAGATCCCGAGATCAATCGCAGCATTACAATGCTTCTTCAATTCCTAAGAGGAATGGGACAGAAATAAGAAAAAACTCCAAGATGATGGATAGTAGAGTTTATAGGTCCACATAGAAAAAGCTCAGAGTTTATGGCTCTGAGCTTTTCTTATTGAGTATTTTCTTTGGTAAGTTACTTCATTAAATTTCTAAAAAGAACCATACGATCATGATGATCTGAATAATAATCTTGGCCAATGTTCCACTCAAGAAGCCAAACAAAGAGCCAATCGCGGCTTTAAAAGCCTCATTTGAAGATCGCTTTTGCACCAGCTCTGTTGCGATCACAAGTATAAATGGAATAATTAAAATACCAAGTGGCGGAATAATGAAAGAACCGACAATGACCCCCACAGCAGCCATCCGTTCTCCCCATTTACTTCCTCCATACCTTTTGACGAAGTAGCTATTCGCAATAATGTCGGAAACAATTAGGATAACGGTCAATATAATCATACCAATCCAGAAAAACGCAGACAGCGGGTCTCCTTCAAGGAAGAAAAAGTATGCAAGAAAACCGATCCAAAGGACTAGCGGTGCTGGAATAATCGGAAAAATAACACTGGCAAAGCTAGCAATAAAACAGGCGATGATCATCACCCAAATGATAATATCCATAAGCGGACCTCCTGAATTTTTCTCTTTCTACTGTTTGTACGAATACTCTCTCATAAAGGTTTCCTAAAATCAAAAAGCCGGACTAGAAGTCCGGCTACGATGATTATTTTAACCCAAGTTCCTGTCGATCAGGCGGAGCCATAAATTCTGGACCTACTGGATCCTGTATGTGTTTTAACAAGATCTCATCAATGTCGTGCATCGTCTCTTCATCGATTTTAAAGTCTTCAATCTCTTCCAATGGATCTAACTGTCCTGGACGACGTCCACCCATGAGAGCAATGCCTGATCCAGGCTGGTCGAGAACCCATCTTAATGCAAGATGCAGTACACGTTTACCATAACGGTTCTGGGCTAACTGATCTAGCTCGTGAACGGCGTTCAAATATTGTTTGAACCTTGGCTGTTGGAATTTAGGATCATTGTTTCTCAGATCGTCGCCTTCAAACTCTCTGTCTGAGGACATTTTACCGGATAACATTCCTCGGCATAAAGAGCCGTAAGATACTGTGGTAATGTCATGTTCCTGCGTGTACGGCAAGGTTTTATCTTCAATTTCCCGTTCGAATAAATTGTAGGGCGGTTGCAAGGTATGAATGGGAGCTGCTTCTCTAAACGTATCCATTTGCTCGGGACTGAAATTACTGACACCGATTGCTCTAATCTTGCCTTGTTTATATAAATAGTGGAGTGCTTCGGCCGTATCGTAAATCGGTGTTACAGGATCAGGCCAGTGAACCTGGTACACGTCAATGTAGTCGGTTTGCAGGCGTTTCAGTGAGTCTTCCACTTCCTTGTGAATTCGTTCCTTGCTGGCGTTACGGAATACAGAATCATCGTTCCAATCAATGCCTGCTTTGGTAGCTAACAAAAGTTCTTCTCTATTCCCCTTCTGTTGAATCGCTTTTCCAATGATCTCCTCAGAGCCGCCGAAGCCGTAAGCGGGTGCCGTATCGATAAAATTAATGCCTCGATCCAGCGCTGAATGGATCGTACGGATAGACTGGTCTTCATCCGTACCGCCCCACATCCAGCCGCCGATTGCCCATGTACCTAGACCGATGCGGCTCGCCTGTAATTTCGTATTGCTAATATTGATCATTTCCATCATAAACACCTCCAAAGCGTTCTGAATGTATGTACCCGTGTTTTGCTTGAATTAATCGTTTCGATGGTCGACATTGACCACCGTTCTTATATTACTTTCAGAATATTTAAGATATAATGAGCTTAACTATGCGGGTGGAGGGAAGGATATGGAAACAGCGAAAAGAACGGTAAATGCTGAACAGCCAAAAAAGCGAAGGTGGAAAAAATGGACGTTAGTCACGCTCGGAATCATTAGTTTGCTGGTCGTTAGTGTTGTTATTTTTGTAAACGTTTACATAAATCGCAGTCTGCCTGAGCTAGAGGGAGAAGTACAGCTTGAAGGACTGCAAAAACCTGTAGAGGTGATAAGGGATGACGACGGAGTGCCTCATATACAAGCTGAGAATTCTCTGGACTTGTTTAGGGCCCAGGGTTATGTACAGGCACAGGATCGATTATTCCAAATGGAACTTGCAAGAAGACAGGCTTCGGGAACATTGAGTGAAGTGGTGGGTGAGGCGACTGTAAATCAGGACAAGTACTTTCGAACCTTAGGTTTAAGGAGAGCTGCAGAGAAGTCTTTGGAAGTGTACTCACAAGATGCCGTAACTATTTTACAAGCCTATGCAGATGGGGTGAATGCGTATATGGAAGAAGCAAAAGAAGAAAAGCGTCTTCCACCGGAATTTGCTCTTATGGGGATATCACCTGAGCCATGGACGCCTATTGACTCTTTAACTATAGGGAAATACATGGCCTTTGACTTGGGTGGTCATTGGGAGAGACAGGCGTTCAATTATTATTTGGTTTCCCAATATCCGGAAGAGAAAGCCTATGAACTTTTTCCTGACTATCCAAAAGGTGCCCCGACCATTTTGGATGAATCAGAGATCGTCAATGTAGCGGCAAGCTTTGAAGAAGTTACGTTGCCACATGAATTCAATGGGAGCAACAATTGGGTGGTTAGCGGGGATCGAACTGCTTCAGGGGCTCCTATGCTTGCTGATGATCCGCATCTTGGTCTTGCTACCCCTTCAATTTGGTATCAAATGCATCTCCGTTCACCAGAATATAATGTTTCTGGGGTGATATTTGCAGGCATACCCGGCATTATACTTGGTCACAACGATCACGTAGCATGGGGAGTCACCAACGTAGGACCGGATGTACAGCAGCTTTATTTAGAGAAAAGGAACCCAGAAAACCCTCATCAATTTCTTTTTGAAGAAGAATGGGAAAAAGCCCAAGTATTTGATGAACCGATTCAAGTAAAAGAAGGGGAAACGATCGCCTATGAAGTGGTGGAAACAAGGCACGGGCCAGTGATTAGCGAATTCGCAGAACAAAGCGGAAAAGACACCGTTTTATCGCTTCGCTGGACAGCTCTTGACGCCACAACAGAGCTGGAAGCCGTTCTGGATATTAATAAAGCAGCTAATTGGAATGAATTTGAGAAAGGGTTAGAAAAGTTTCTGGCTCCTGCGCAAAACTTTGTATTTGCAAGTAAAGATGGAACGATCGCCTATAAAGCCAATGGTCGAATTCCAATATATGAAAATCCTGATGATGCTTTGCTTCCAATGAAAGGATGGGAAGATGAAAATTTATGGCAAGGCTATATTCCTTTTGAGGAATTACCGAAAACAGTGAATCCCGAAATAGGCTATGTTGCAACAGCCAACAACAAAGTGACTGATGAGAACTACCCCTATCATATCAGTCACAACTGGGCCCAGCCTTATCGTTATGAACGAATCTCGCAAATGATAGAAGCGAACGATCAACTGGATGAAGAAACAGTAATGGATATGCAAATGGACGTGAAGAATCTGCAGGCCGAAGAGTTTGTTCCTTTAATGTTAGAAAGGATTAATCGATCCGAATTGGCTGGTATTGAAAAGGATGGACTCGCCTTGATGGAGGAGTGGAATAGAGAAGATGAACGTGATTTACCACAACCGCTGATTTTTCATCGGTGGATGCTGAATCTCCAGAAGGTACTCTATGAAGATGAGCTTCCAGCTGAAATGATGGATCTTTTTCACGGGGCCGGTCAAACGACTGATGAACTATTGAGAAAAGTTCGTAATGGAGAAGAATCAAAATGGATCGAAGAAGCTGGCGGAATAGAAAACGCATTAACCTCAGCATATACCATGACAATAAGGAATCTATCAGAGAAATATGGAGAGGATCCTTCCTCTTGGAAGTGGGGAGAATACCATGAAGTTGAATTTACTCATCCACTTTCAAGTATTTCTTATTTGGAAAGGTTCTTTAATCCTGGAGATCCTCAGCCAGTAAGCGGCAGTCGAGTGACTGTCAGAGCAGCTGGATTCAAAGAGAATGGACTTGTCAATCATGGCGCATCATGGAGGTTTATTATTGATTTAGAAAATATGAAAGAGGCCTATCATATTGTTGGCCCTGGTCAATCTGGTCATTTGAAAAGTAATTGGTACCACGACCAGCTCGATGATTGGGTAGAAGGGGATTACCATTTAACTAAAACGGATAATTATGAAGGACAATCACTAATCTTGTCCCCTGCTTCATAAAAGCCGCTTAAAAATTATTCGGTTCTATCTAATATCTTGAAAATTGGTTTCGAGATTTTCTTGGGGTCCGTTACTCGAGAGGTATAGGGTTGGCAGGAAAACGACTCGCTTTCCTGCGGGGGAACTGGCAAGCCTCCTCAGTCGCTGTGCTCCTTGTGGGGTCTCGCCTAGCTCCTTCTCCCGCGGGAGAAGGAGCCGTTTTACAGCCAACCCATCTATTCTGTCATGAACGGACCCACTCAATAGGAATGAGAAGGGTCTTATTCCAAACTAGAGCACATTAAGTATATCGAATTGAAGACACGCGTGTTCAGTTAAGTACATTATTGAACTAATATATCACTAGTTGAAGATAGTTACACCGATTTCTGGCTAAAATGATGATATGATGATGCTGACCCGAGAAATGGGGAGACTTCTGTGTGATGAGCATGCCATATGAGACCTCGCAGAGAGAAAGCTCGAGGAGGCTCAACGCATGCCCACGGAAGCGAGCCTTTTCCTGTACCTCCTCCATCTACTTATCGTAACGAAAACCTCTTAACTTAAGCTATCTCGAAATCAAGTCTTTCAGAATCCTGCTAAATAGTTGAAGAACGCTCTTGCTGAGGGCGTTTTTTGTTTGAATTGTTTTTTTGGGAACCATATTGAATACTAAACGTAGGTAAAATGTGACACAATATGGATACTAGTTGTAAATGGAGGGAGATTATGCACGAATTTCACGATGCTTTTATTCAAATTCTCATTCTTTTAGCTATTTCAGTAACCGTCATCGGAATAGCCAAGCTTTTAAAAGAACCTTATTCAATCGCTCTAGTTATCGTCGGCTTAATTTTAGGTCTGACGAATTTTCCGATCATTGAAGATGCAGAATTCTACATAACTCAATCGGAAGTGTTTCAGGCGACCGTCATCTCTTTGTTTCTACCGATTTTACTAGGTGATGCCACGTTAAAATTACCCTTTCATCACTTATATAGTCAGAAGAAGCCTGTGCTCGGGCTGGCATTTGTGGGGACATTCCTATCGTTCATATGTATTGGAGCCGGAGCCTATTACTTGCTAGATCTGCCGCTCGCCGTAGCATTCACGTTCGCTGCACTAATGAGTGCAACAGACCCGATTAGTGTGCTATCCATTTTCAAATCCCTTGGAGTTCCTCAAAAGCTTTCCACAGTTATGGAAGGGGAGTCCTTGTTCAATGATGGAATTGCTGTGGTTCTCTTTAAAATTGCCAGCATCTATTTGTTAACGTATATCGAAATGGGCTGGGCGGGTCTTGGCAGTGGTATCTTGCTTTTTCTTAAGTTTGCGATCGGCGGCGCGCTGATCGGTTTGCTGCTGGGATTCATTTTTTCGCAGATTATCCGTATTTTTGATGATTATCCACTTGAGATTGCCTTTAGTGCGCTATTATTTTTCGGAAGTTATTTTATTGCTGAGCATTTCCATACTTCAGGGGTTATTGCTGTTGTAGTGGCAGGGTTTGTTTTTGGCGATTATGGGGCGAAAATCGGGATGTCGAACGAGACGCGGACGAATATCAATACGTTCTGGGACGTCATTACGCTCATTGCTAACTCTTTAATTTTCCTTATGGTCGGGCTTGAAATTCGGAATATTGACTTCGCCGGTAACTGGGGATATATCGCACTTGCCATTTTGATTGTGTTAATCGGCCGTACCATTGCCCTTTATATAAGTACAGGTTGGATCAAAGAGTTGAATTCTAGAGAAAGAGTTCTTTTAAATTGGGGAGGCTTAAGAGGGAGTTTATCTATTGCGCTTGCTTTAAGTCTTCCTATGGAGTTCGAAGGCAGAGAACAAGTCTTGTTGTTCACTTTCTCCGTTGTCCTATTCTCACTCATTGTCCAAGGGTTGACGATAAAACCTTTGATTCAAAAGTTAGGAATAACAAAACCATCCTAATCGTTTAAAAAATGTTCTCCTCAGATGGGAGAACATTTTTTATGTTTCCTTTACTAACATATGGACTTTGTTGCCAGATGGATCTTCTGTTCTATAAAACTCTGGCTCTTTAATAACGGGGTAGTCTAGAAAATCCAATTGGTGAGCCGCGATCTCTCTCTTTTCTTTATTGGGAAAAATAATGGAAAAGGCGTTTAATCCAGCACTATCTTCTGGAGCTGAAGGTGCATGAATACCTTTCCACGTATTCAATCCTAAATGATGGTGATAGCCGCCTGTAGACATAAATAAAGCTTGATTTCCTAAACGACTTACGACTTCGAATCCTAGGGCTTCATAAAAAGTTTGTGAGTTTTGTAACTCCGCCACATGCAAATGAATATGACCCATCTTAGTATGGGACGGTAAACCTTGCCAATCTCTGTTTTCTAGTTCGCTTAGTAAATCATTGGTGTCAATTGGATCCACGGCCATTTTTACTCCGGTTTGATTCCAAATCCATTTTTCAGAGTCACGATCTGTGTAAATTTCAATACCGTTTCCATCTGGATCGCTTAAGTAGAGAGCCTCACTTACAAGGTGATCGGATGATCCTAAGCGAATGCCAATTTTCGAAAGATGGTGGAGAATTTTTGCGAGGTCTTTTCGGGTAGGTACTAATAATGCGAAATGATAAAGACCTGTCGCCGATGTTTGTAGTGGTTTCACAAATTCTGGCTGTTCAATCGTTAGCAGTACGGATGATCCGTCTGCTGTTAAATGAGCTTTCCGTTTAGTCTGTTTGAAAACCTGAAAACCAATGACGTCCTGGTAGAACTGAATCGATCTTTCGAGATCCTGGACTTTTATCTTAACTAGGCCAATATAGGTATTCGGACTTTTAAAAAACTTTTCCTCCAAGGTCTTTTCCCTCCATTTACCTTTAATTAAGTAAGTACTATAGAGGAGGGCTGTACTTGTAGTCAAGAAAAAAGCCCCCCTAGGAAATAGAGAGCTTAAGGGTCTATCCTATAAAATAATCTCGATATATTACTAAAATGGCTATAAGCCCCACTGCACCATAGGCAATGGCTGTATAAAAACTAGCTGAAGCTGTAAACTTTTTTTCAACAGTTGTCTGTTTTCCACCTGTTTGAGACTGAACACGCAAGTCAAGGCTTCGACTTGAGTATCCTCCAGATGAGTTAAAGAACTTGATGGCGACGGCTGCTGCAAGACCTAGGATAAAACTGAGATCAATGAAGTGAGTGCCCAATAGAAGAGCAAGTCCATAGTTAATTAGACCAAGTACTAGGACGGTAATGATGGAAACTTTCCATTTAGTAATGTTTATCTCCCCCTGAGAATTCGTTTTACCTAAATACGAAACGGCGAGGGCAGAAGTTTCAATATTCTAGAAAGGAGACCGGGACATAAGTATAGCAAAGGTGTTTAAAAACGAACGTTGGAACTCTTGAAAGATCAACGCAGATTTTCCTACGGGAACAGCTCGAGTGAAGGTCCCGCTGGAAGTCATTTTTTGCTTTTCAAGGGAGCTGTGCCCGTGCCCGTGAAAGAGATGTTTTTTAATAGAGTGGTAATTGATACCTTTCTTGGGACAAAAAAACTCCGAACTGATTTCAACGAATCGTTCGGAGTTTTTGAGTTTCATTCCGTTTTGTCTCAGCCTCAAAATATTAGAGGAAGGTTTTAATTTGTTTTACAGCCTGAGATAAATCATCATGGATCACGTAATCGAACAGACCATCTTTTTCTGTCGGTTCATTATTTATTATCGCAGAGGTGATGCCAGCTTCTGCAGCAGAATAAGGTAATAGACTGAAAGGTGTTACGAAAAGCGAAGTTCCCATCACTAATAGTAGGTCGGCTTCTTTGATAGCGGATTCGGACTCTTCGTGTGCTGTAATTAAGTCACCAAATAATAAAACATCTGGTTTCAATATCTTTCCGCACTGATCGCACCGGGGAATGGCATGTTCCATGACATAATCAAGCGAGAAAGAACGTCCGCAGCTTGGACAGCTTGAGCGATTTAACGTCCCGTGATACTCGATAACATTGCTGCTTTTAGCGAGCTGATGAAGACCATCGACATTTTGAGTAATTACTGTAACGTTTCGCTCCCTATTTTCCAGTTCATGTATAAACTGATGAACGGGATTGGGTCTGTAGTTCTTTAATAACTTCAAACGAAAGATCGCTTTATATTTCTTCCAAAAGTCTTCTGGATTATGAAAGAAATAGTCGGAAGACATATAATATTCTCTTGAATTATCTTCACTCCAAAGCCCTTCACTTGAGCGGAAATCAGGAATACCGCTAGCGGTAGACGCCCCAGCTCCAGTCAGTACTACAACATTTTCTGCATGCCTCAAATGTAGAGATAGTGTTTTGTACATGTGATCACTCTCCAACTAACTTTACCTTTTATTGAACCCTTTCTTTTGCACTAAGTCAGTAACATCCATTCTCATCGGTTTAGTAAAACGTCTGAGCATTTGATCCGTCCAAGTATCCACACGGTTGTTGCTCGAACGGGATTGATAATAAGAAGTAATCTCTTTATCAAAGGCTTCTAGTTCACTCGTATGGTCCCTATACTCATTTTCAAAATATACAGCTTCTTTAGGTAGCCTTGGCTTTTGGTTTGGTGAGTGCGCAGGTACACCAAGCACCATTCCAAATAGAGGGATAACATGAGTGGGTAAAGAAAGGATTTTATCCACCCGTTCTAATTGGTTTCGAATACTTCCGATATAACATATGCCTAGCCCCATAGACTCAGCAGCTATCGCCGCATTTTGAGCAGCCAGTGCTGCATCAATAGCAGAGACTAAAAAGTGCTCAGTATTTTCGAGGTTTGGCTTCATGTTTTCATAATTTTCTTCATTCGCTTTAAGTGTGTGGCGATGTAAATCAGCACAGAAAATTAACAAATGACCATTATCTTTTACATAGGCTTGTCCAGTGATCTCTGCTAATTCCGTTTTTTTAGCTGGATCAGTCACTCCAATTATGCTGTACGCCATCATATAACTTGATGTTGAAGCTTGTTGAGCTGCTGTTAGGACGGTGGACAGCTGTTCATCAGTGACTGGGATATCCTCGAATTTTCTTATCGAGCGGTGGTTCAATATGGTTTCAATCGTATTGTTCATAAATTTCCTCCTGATAAGTTTACTATTCAATTTATTGAAATGGTGCAAGATTTTCTTTAATTGGTGCAAACACAGCTTCAAATGGTGCAAAGTCCCTCTGAATTGGTGCAAGTTCCTTTTAAAATGGTGCAAGAACAGCAAGGTTTGGTGCAAGTTCCTCCAAAATGGTAAAAAGACCTACAGCACTGTTGCGACCTCTCCCTAAATTATGAGCATTTGCACGTCAAATTAAAAGCACCAATGGTAAACCATAAGAAATTTTTCCTTGTCATCCTTAAAAGTAACAGATTGAGACAAAAATGGATAATGTTTGAGCTTGTCTTCTCGGTTCCGGTCGATCAAAACTCAGTTATTCCTTTAATAGAACATTAATAGATGAAAAATGCAAAATAGGTAAGGTTTTTGACTGGAGAGCAGGGATTTTGTCGATAGATGAAGAATTATAATTAAATAATAAAACTTTGCAGGGGGGGTGGGAGACTTGGCAGAAGTGTTTGACTTTCAGTATTACAAAACGAAGAAAATCGTTGAAAAACGGTTTAGGAACCGTGGATTAATATTCGAGGTGTACATGTCGACGGTTCAGTTCGTACATCATTATATTGAACCAACCTATGATAATCCAGTTGAACATCTCACGACAGACATCAACCTAAAACATCTATACAATGGAGACAGAGACCGGTTTATTGCGACTTACGCAGCTCTTGTGAAGTATTGGGAGATCGAGCCATTCCCCAACTGGGAAATTCCGATGAACAGAGAATTTGAAATGTTTCCTACGCTCGGTGATTTATGTAAGTATATAGAAAAAAGGGTGAAATATCTATAAGACCCTTAAGCCTCATAGCTTTCACCCTTCTTCGTATTTACAATTCCCACATAAAATTGGATGACACCCAGGGCTAAGATAACTGGGCCGATAGTGACCGCAAAGGCAGGACTGATCATGATCTGAACCATACCTGCAACCAACACCATCCCATATCTTTTTGCTTTGAAAGAATGATAAGCCCAGAAGACGGACACGGCAAACGTTACCCACAAAGCTGGCACAAACCAACTGACCTCAAATAAATTTTGCATGTCTGGCAACTCCTTTTTAGATTTTTTTGAACATTTAATAATATTGATATGGTACCATTTGTAAAGTCGCCAGGACAAGAGCGAAAAACGTCTAGTTTTGCGAACGGTGAAAAAGCGGCTAAACTCAAGGGTTCCCTGATTGCAGACTTCTAAAACATAATTTTGGAAAATGATTATGGATAAAGAAGCTAACTCTCTAACACTTGAAAATTTTAACAGAGTACGGGGCGAAACTTCTCTCCGTATTCTTTTAGTTTGGAGTTCTATATCTTAAATGTGTTAAATGGCAAATTATTAGGTGAAAATGGATATAAAGTTCGGTATGTTAAAGATAGGAATTTTTTTGACACTGATGCCGAATATAAATTGTAGGAGTGATTCGTTTGAACGGGAAGATTAAGGTTGAACACCTTTCAAAGACGTTTAAAAAAGGAAACGTTCAAGCTGTTAAAGATGTCAGTTTCACGGTAGATGAAGGAGAATTCTTCGCATTCTTAGGTCCTAACGGCGCTGGGAAGTCAACCACCGTCCAAATCCTTACAACGTTGATCAATGCGACTGGTGGAAAAGCGACTGTAGCTGGCCATGACGTGATCAAAGAACCAGAAAAAGTAAGAAGGTATATAGGAGTTGCTCTCCAGGAAACGGGCGTTGACCCCGACTTAACAGGTCGGGAAATGCTGGAATTGCACGCAAGTATATTCGGGTTCTCGAAAAACGATGCCAAAAAAAGAGCCAACGAATTGTTAGAAATCGTCCAGCTGGTGGAGGCTGCAGAACGAAGAGTAGGGAATTACTCCGGTGGGATGAGAAGGAGACTGGATCTAGCTCTGACTCTTGTCAACGAACCAAAAATCCTTTTCCTTGATGAACCGACAACAGGTCTTGATCCATCTAACCGTATGGCGATATGGAAAGAATTGAGGAGGTTGAATGAAGAAAACAAGACTACCATATTCTTAACCACTCAATATTTAGAGGAGGCAGACTCGCTTGCTCACAGGATTAGCATTATAAATAATGGAGAAATTGTTGCAACTGGAACCCCTAAAGAGTTAAAAGCCCAAATAGGAAATGATCTTGTAACCATGACCTTCTATTCGGAAGAAGACGAGCAGAAAGCTGAACAATTATTGACAGAACAGTTTGGTCAAAGTGAGGTTATCCTGCAAAATAAAAAACTGACAGTGTATGTAGAAGATGGAACGAAAAAATTACTGGAAATTGTCCGCTTACTAGATCAGCGGAATATCCAGGTCGAAACCATCAATCTATCATCGCCAACTCTTGATGACATCTTTCTTAAGATCACTAATGAGCAAGTAGAAAGGGGGGAGTCTGTTGGGGAATAATGTCTGGAAAGATACATGGCTGATTACAGTTAGAAATATTAAAACAACACTTCGAAACCCATTTTCATTTATTCCGAACCTTATGATCTCTGCCTTTTTCCTGCTTGTATATGAAGGGGGATTGAGTGGGATTTCTCAGCTGCCGACTTTTGAAGGAGCAAATTATCTTGCCTTTATTCTGCCTGTGTCTATCGTTTCAGCTGCTATTGGAGGAGCGGGTGGAGCTGGGCAAGGGATTGTAAAGGATATTGAGAATGGTTTTTTCTCCCGGTTGTTATTGACACCAGCTTCCAGACTGGCGATAGTACTAGGCCCAATTATTGCCGGAATGCTTCAGCTCTTCATCCAGACTTTATTAATTATCGGGATCGGCTTTTTGTTAGGACTGGAAGTAAAAACTGGATTTGGAGGCATTCTATTTGTTCTTCTAATTGCCATTGGGTGGGGGCTGGCCTTTGCAGGGTATTCCGCCGGGGTCGCGCTAAGAACGAAGAACGCTCAAGCGGCTCAAGCCGGTACATTTATTTTCTTCCCACTGATTTTTCTCAGCACCACTTTTGTTCCATACGAGTTGATTGAAGCGCAGTGGTTAAAAGTAGCGGCAACGATTAATCCGACGACCTATATTTTTGAAAGTATGCGCACCGCCCTCATTGATGGCTGGATATTCTGGGATTTGATGCAAGGAGTTATTGCAATTGTTATTGCCTGTGCGATTACGATTACCTTTGCAGCGGTTTCAGCAAAAAAAGCTGTTTCGCGGGGATAATTGAAAGAATTCACGTTTTCTCCGAGAACGTGAATTTTTTTATGTCATAAGGACCTTTTTTGAAGACTTTTGATATACTAGTAACATACTCAATAAAGTTAGGAGCTGATGTTTAATGAAAAATTTACATGTGCGTCTATCAATCATCAACCATCAAACATTTAATGGAGGACACATCAAATCTTAACGTCCTCCAAAAATAGGGGGAAATTTATTGAATCAATTGGAACGTAAAGATTTTCACTCGTTTTTTCAAGAGCAAGTAAAAGAGGAGGAACATGTTGCGAGAGTGACACGCTTCTCTCACGGAATTTACACCCTTGCAGACGACACCCATACGTACACGGCGAATTTGTCCGGACGCTACCATTATGAAAGTGTAAAGTCCAGAGACTATCCGGCTGTTGGGGACTGGGTCGTCTTTCAACCATATGAAAATAAAGAAAAAGCAATCATCCACCGTTTATTGCAGCGCCGGACGTTGTTGTCCAGAAAGCAGGCGGGTACCGGTAATGAGGAGCAAGTGATTGCTTCTAACATCGATAAGGTTTTTATTGTTACAGCACTTACACAGGAGTTTAATGTACGTCGTTTAGAACGCTATGTTCAACAAGTTTATGAGAGTGGAGCCATGCCGGTAGTTGTTTGTACAAAACGGGACTTGTGTAAGGATGTAGAAGAAAAAATTGCACATGTAAACCTCAGTGCCCCAGGCGTACCGGCTCACGCTGTTAACACCCTGACTGGAGAAGGAGTAGAGCTTCTTCTTGCAGAAGTGCAGCCTGGAGAAACGATTTCTTTGATCGGTTCCTCCGGTGTCGGTAAATCTACCTTGATTAATCGGATACTGAACGATGAAGTACAAAAAACGAAACAAGTACGAGAAAGTGACGATCGCGGCCGCCATACGACAACCCACAGAGAGTTGTTTTCCATGCCTAATGACATTTTTATTATTGATACCCCTGGCATGAGAGAGCTTCAGTTGTGGGGCGAAGAACGTGGAGTGGAGTCCACTTTTGTGGATATTGAGAGGCTGAGTCTTCATTGCAAATTCAGAGATTGTAAACATACCTCTGAACCTGGATGTGCTGTCCAGAAGGCCATAGAAGCTGGAGAGATTGATGAAGGAAGATTGAAGAGCTTTAAGAAGCTAAAGCGGGAATTGCATCGTTTGGAGCTAAAAGACCGCCATGGACAACATATTACAAACCGAATGCTGCATGGACCAAACAAAAACAAATTTTCTAATTAATATAGAAAAAGCAGGACTCGAAATTTTGAGTCCTGCTTTTTTTTGCTTCTTATTTATTCATATAACGGTGGATTTCCCAAGAACTGACACGTAGGGAATACTCTGTCCATTCTTGCTGTTTATCGTCTACATAAGCTTGAGACGTATGATCTCCTAAAGCATTCATAAGCAATTCGTCTTTCTTAAGTGCTTGAATCGCTTCTTTAAGGTTTGTAGGAAGAGTAGGTACGCTATCGTCCGTGACTTCATATAAGTTACGGCTTTCAGCTTCCCCTGCATCAAGTTCGTTACGAATTCCATCAAGACCTGCATGAATCAACACCGCAAGAGTCAAGTATGGGTTTGCGGTAGGATCCGGGTTACGGACTTCAAAGCGCGTTCCCTTTCCACGTGTATTAGGTACACGAATCATACAGCTGCGGTTAGAGTGAGACCATGCAACACTAACAGGTGCTTCATAACCTGGGACAAGACGCTTATATGAGTTTACGTTCGGGTTTGTAATGGCAGTAATTCCATCTGCGTGGTGAAGGATACCCGCAATGAATTGTTTCATAGTCTTGGATACGCCATCTTTAGCGTCTTCATCGTAGAATGCGCTGTCTCCATCTTTGAATAGGGAAAGGTGGCAGTGCATTCCAGACCCGTTTTCACCTGAGAATGGTTTTGGCATGAACGTAGCGTGATAAGAATGGTTCGTAGCGATATCCTTAACAACACTCTTAAATGTTTGAATATTATCAGCCGTTTTCAGCATGTTATCAAAGCGGAAGTTGATTTCATGCTGTCCCATGGCAACTTCGTGGTGGGAAGCTTCCATTTCAAAGCCAAATTTCTTCAATGTACGAACGATGTCACGACGTACTTTGTCTCCTTTGTCAATCGGGGAGGCATCAAAATATCCGCCACGGTCGTTCATTTCACGAATTGGATAGCCGTTTTCATCAAGCTTGAATAGGAAGAATTCAGGCTCTGGACCAACATTCACAGTATAGCCCATTTCCTCTGCTTCCTTCATCGCACGCTTAAGGATATATCGAGGATCACCTTCGAATGGTGTACCATCTGTCTTATAAATGTCACAAATAAAACGAGCACTGCGGTCTTCATCTACCAGGGAAGGCAGGATTAAGAATGTGTCTAAATCTGGGACAAGATACATATCACTTTCTTGGATTTCTGAGAAGCCAGAAATGGAGGAACTATCAAACATTGCTTCGTCATTTAGGATCATGTCTAATTCTTCAGCAGGTAATTCTACATTTTTAGTGTCACCTAACATATCTGTGAATTCTAGTAAAATAAATTCTACGCGATTTTCCTTTACTTCCTGTTTAATTGCTTCTTTAGTGTAAGTCATACATTACCCTCTCTTTTAATGTTTTGTGAGTTTATTTATCCATAAATGGCTGGATATGTACCTCAAAATTCCTTATGTAAGGAATTCTAACACAATGTGTAGAGAAATCTCAAATGTGTTTTTAAATTTTTTGAAAATGATAGATTACTATCGTCGAACTGTCAAACTTTAAATCAATGAATCTCAAGGGTGAAATAGCCGTATATATGTTTTGAGGTGATGGAATGAAAAAATATATTTTTCTTACTTTAGGACAGGTGATGCTGATTTTTTTCTATGCCTACTCAGCCTCAATCATCGATCGAAACTTGCAAGAGCTAGCTAAACAAACGTTTCAAGTCTATCCCTATATCCTTTTTAACCAATTCGCCTATATTCCCATTGGATTCATTCTAGGTTTTGGGTATTGGAAAGCCCAGAGAAAGCGGGAAGGTTCATGGAAAATGGACAAAATTCGCTTAGCCATCATAGGTCTCCCTGTGCTTTATTTCTTGCTAGTACCCTATATTGTTAAAGTTGAACCCCTTTTTCCGCTTTTAATGATGACAAATTCTTCTTTATCTGGAGTCTTACAGGTTGTGTTGGGTTTTATTTTAATTACAAGTTTCCATAAGAGGTAGGTGTTTCTTAGAAGCGGGAATGGACGAACAAAGGGATATGCATTATAATCGTGTCTGTAAACCATATAGAAGATACATAATTTCTTATAGAAGAAAGGGGTAGAACAATGAGTAAGACATTAATTTTTGGTCACAAAAGCCCAGATACGGACACGATTTGCTCAGCGCTCGTTTATTCAGATCTGAAAAATACTCTAGGCATGGATACAGAGCCTGTACGTTTAGGAGAGGTGAACGCTGAAACCCAATACGCTTTGGATCAGTTTAATGTGGAAGCTCCTCGCTTAGTTGAGCGTGTTTCAGACGAAGTGGAACAAGTGATCCTTGTCGACCACAACGAACGCCAGCAAAGTGTTGATGATATTGAGGATGTTCAAGTAACAGAAGTCATCGATCACCACCGAATTGCAAACTTTGAAACGAAAGGCCCTCTTTACTATCGTGCGGAGCCTGTAGGATGTACAGCAACAATTTTAAATAAGATTTATAAAGAAAAAGGACAGGAAGTTTCTAAACCGATGGCAGGTTTGATGCTTTCTGCGATCATTTCAGACTCTTTATTATTCAAATCTCCAACTTGTACGGATGAAGACGTTGAAGCGGCTAAAGAGCTGGCAGAGATTGCTGGAGTCGATGCTGAGGAATACGGCCTGCAAATGTTAAAAGCGGGTGCGGATATTAGTGATAAGACAGCTGAAGAACTAATTACTGGTGATGCGAAAGAGTTCACTATGGGAAGTAAAACGGTTGAAATTGCACAAGTCAACACAGTTGATACGGATGACGTACTAACTCGTAAAGCAGAACTAGAAGCAGCTATGGAAAAGACCGTTTCAGATAAAGGTCTTGACCTCTTCTTGCTAGTGGTAACGGATATCCTTACAAACAATTCTACTGTTGTTGCTGTCGGCGAACAAGCAGCAGCTGTATCTCAAGCGTTTGATGTAGCACTTGATGGGAACCAGGCGGTACTAGAAGGTGTCGTTTCTCGTAAGAAGCAAATTGTTCCACCATTAAACCAACATTTCGCCTAAATAGTAAAAAGCGGTCTCCCACAGTGGGAGACCGCTTTTTTTGAAGGAAAAATAATTATGTGTGGTGCAGTTTATTCCATTCCTCTCTCAAAATTCCATATCGTATAGAATCGTAATATTCACCCTCGTAAATGCGGCACTTTCTCATTCTTCCTTCTAGTTTCATGCCCAGTTTTTGACCGACTTTCATCATTCGTTCATTTTTTGACCACGTTGTTAATCCAACTCTGGCGATAGGAAGATTTCGAAATAAGTGGTCGACCCATAAAGTTAAAGCTTGCGTACCATATCCTCCATTCCAATAGGCAGGATCATAGATGCCAATTCCGACTTCAAGCCAGAGGGAAGGTTTATGCTCCCAATAGTAAGTGACAGTCCCGATGATACGCTCATCTACCTCAATCAACAGTCTGGAATCGGGTTCGTCATCGGCGAGACGCTCTTTCCGGGCATGTTCATGACTTCTGTAGCTGTCCAGGGTGTGAGGCTCAAGGGGATAATAGGGAGCATCCCATTTCTTCCATTCGGGTTCCCCGCTTCCATAGATTAGATTATATAAGACAGGGATATCTTCTTCTTCAATGGAGCGGAGCTTTAAGGTTTCATTTTGTAAAACGGTAGGGTTGCTGAATTTAGTCATAGAACCTTCTCCTTCACCTGTTCTTGTATATTTATGGTATCATAATCTTTGTGTTTTTTTCTTAATTGAAGAGGGTATAACGTGAAGAAGGTTACATAAAAAGGATGATGGTATGATACATGTCACGGCTTATTCAAAAACAGAAGGCTTGAGAGAAGGGCTTTCTCTTGATCAGCTGACAGCAATGGACTGGGATTGGTATTGGGTGGATTTTGAGTCACCAGCCGATGATGAAGTAAAGCTGCTGGATACGTATTTCAACTTTCACCCGCTGGCCATTGAAGATTGTCTGCATAATCTTCAGCGTCCGAAACTTGATTATTATGACGACCATACATTTTTCGTTATACATGCTGTCAACCAAGCTGAGCTTCTACGAGAAGAAATTGATATTTTTATGGGGAAATGCTCGATTGTTACGTTCCATAAACATCCAGCACCTGCCTTGGAGACAGCGAGGAGGATTTTGAAGAAGAGTTCGATGGATGAGGTAGACGAATTTTTTATCTTTTATCAAATTCTGGACAAAGTTGTCGATCATTATTTTCCGATCATGTACAAAATCGAAGATCACATCAACGAAATTGAAGATAATACACGAAACTTATCCATGGAAATGCTGTTAGATGAGCTTTTTGACAGAAGAAGTGAACTGCTTACATTAAGGCAAACGGTTCATCCTATGAGAGATTTGCTCTATAGGATTTTGAATACTCATCATTTGGACGGTGTACGAGAACGCAAAGAATATTTCGCGGATATTCACGATCATTTAATCAAAGTAGCAGATATGATAGCTTCGAACAGGGAAATGACTCAGGATATTCGTGACAGCTATTTATCTCTGAACTCGCACCAAACCAATCGAACAATGCAAATCCTGACCGTTATTTCTGTCATTTTTATGCCGCTTACGTTTATCGTCGGTATTTATGGTATGAATTTTCAGAACATGCCGGAATTGAAAACGGATTATGGTTATTTTGTCGTTTGGGTAGTTATGATTGCCATTGCTTTTGGAATGTACCGTTGGTTCAAGAACAAAGGTTGGTTTGATTGATAAAGTAAAAAAGGAAATCCCACCTCCTACGTCAGGAGGTGGGATTTTTTTCGGTCTAAGGACCGAGCAAGAATCACCCGGTCGACTGTTATAGAAAAGACGATCGACGTCTATAATTTAAGTAAGATCAGAAAAGGGTGGTGAAAGCGAATATGTGGAACGAATATGAAGTAAGTCTTGATGTTGAACAAAGACGTCCTCGCTAAAAAATATCCTAATTATTGGAGGTGAATGTAGGGTGTTAAACGAATTTGAACTTATGAAACTGGTGCAAGAGCGGCGTACGAAATGAATGAAGAGAGGAGGGAAGTCGTTTCATTGAAGCCTTTGGCCTTACCGTCTTATAAACAGTATGATTAAAGAAAGCTATCCAGAGGAAAAGTGAGGATAGCTTTCTTTCTTTAGTTCATTAAGGTATAGGATCTAACTTTAGTTGTCTTTACTTCATAATGTCGTGATCGACATACCGTTTTCCATTTAATTCACTAATTACGTTTACAGCAACTTTGGCCCCATCACCAGAAGTGATAATCGTGTGAACACTGACTCCGGCTACGGTTCCTGCTGCCCATACTTTCGGGAAGGAAGTATGACCATACTCATCTACCTTGATGATTTTGGCTACACGAGGCTCAATTCCATCGATAACCTCAAGTCCGAACTCTTCTGCTAGTTTAACCGACATTCCTGTTGCAAAAATCACGTGTTCGACTTCATAGGTGCCTTGTTGGGTTTCAATGGAGTACATAGCTCCGTTTTCCTTGATCGACTTGACTTCAGTCTTGATTAGCTCTGCGCCGAACTTTTCTGCTTGCTTTTGTCCAGTTTCGAGGAGCTTTGGACCTTCGATCGGCTCAACCCCATAGTGATTTTCAACCCATGCTTTTGCTGTAATACTTTTTCCACTATCAAACATTACGGTCTTTTTTCCAGCTTTAGCGGCAAAGAGACCTGCGCTGGCTCCTGCTGGACCTGCACCTATAATCGCTATGTCATACATTTGGAATCTCTCCTTTTTTCAATTCTTTTACTAATAGTATAGCTTTAATGTAGAAAAAACAGAAACCCACTCCTCATGAAAAAGTAAGTGGGTTTCATTCTAGTTCGTTCGATACCTGATCTAAGTATTCTTGGTGTGGGTCGTCCTTTAAAGGTGTATTATACTAAGATAGAAGTACTGCTGTTCACCATAGATCCAGAATATTTTCTCCGGCAAGTCGTAGAGATAATATTTTCTTCCCAGCAATTATGAATTTCCTCAAAAGCCGCACCAACGTTATCGCCATCAACAATCATCAGAATCGGTTCGCGAAGGTCTACAAATAAGAAAAAAGATAAGAGCTTAGGTAGGTGACCTCCATCAGCGATTAAGTGATCTTGGTGCAGGTAGATGTCACATCCATGTTTACTGATACATTTGTACATTTTCATAATTTGGTTTGTCTTTAAAGGTTGATGCAAGAGAATTTCATATGAATTTAATTCTGCCACTGCCATCACCTCCGATGTTATTTGTTGGTATATCCCTTCCCTGACAAAACTTATATTAAACCTTCTGTGCTTAATGCTCGTAGATCATCTTTCTAGTCATGCCTCCATCAACGACTATATTTTCTCCTGTGACAAAGTCATTTTCCATATCTGTTAAGTACATACAGGCTTTTGCAATATCCTCCACTTTTCCAACCCTGTTTGATAGATGTTGAGTATGATCCATGTTACGAAGCTGGTCGTAATTATTCGTTTGTATCCATCCAGGGCTGATTGAATTTACTCGAATTCCGTACTGGGATAAGGAAGCCGCCATCGCATGAGTCAAGGCGACAAGTCCTCCTTTAGTTGCTGCATACCCTTCAGAGTCGGGCTCTGACATGAAAGCTCTTGTGGAAGCCATGTTAACGATTCTCCCTTGGATGTTATTCTCTTTCCAGCGAATACTCGCATGTTTTGAAAAAAGGAATGCGCTCCTTAGGTTTGTATTGATGACATTTTCCCAATCCTCAACTTCAAGTTCAAACATAGAAGTAAATGTGCTGACCCCCGCATTGTTAATCAAAATGGTTAGGGTACCAATTTGCTCATCTATTTTTTGAAATACATTTACTATATTTTCAGGGGATCGAACATCGCACGGGAAGAAAAAGGCCTCTTTCCCATTCTTTCTGATTTCTCCAACCAACTGACGTCCACGTTCTTCGTCTATATCGCACATAATCACTGTTGCCCCTTGCTCTGCATAGGATAATGCTAGCCCGCGTCCAATTCCATTACTTGCACCTGTGATAAGTACTGTTTCTTTTTCAAAGTTCATAGTCTCAATCCTCCTCCCTTCGTTTTACCTTACCTATTCATATCATAAACCTGCCTGATTGGTGGCTTGTTATTACTTGTGATGTCCATAGGAAGATGGTATCATCTATAAAAATTGGAGGTGATCGGATGAAACGAGTTACACTTGTCGATGTATTTAAGCACAGAATCACACAGAAATATTTACAACGATCAGGCATTCATCACGCGGTCACCGTCAGCGGATATGCGTTTGACATGGCGTTAAAGGCAGGAGTGGATCCTGATCTTGCAACGAAGTCTGCTCTGTTGCATGACATGGGCCACTATGAATGGTATCGGGATGGAAAATGGGATTATGAAGAGTACAGAAAACACGATATCCATGCTATTAAAGGAGCGGAACGTGCGCATAAACTTTTGATTCGTCTTGGAGAGGATCGCTTAGTAGCAAAAGAAGTTTCCTTAGCCGTATTGCTGCATACAGATAGTTATCTGCCATTTGATTTAGATGATAAACGGACCAAATTACAGGACGTGGTGGCAAAAGCAGATGAAAAGGACGAACAGCCATTAGGAATGCATCATTACAAAAACATGGATAAAAGTGAAGCCATTCAGCGGCTCAATAAGCTGGATCTTAAAATCGAGGAATTTTATGACGGTCAGGCAGGCTGAAGATTTGTATGACTTTTTTGAAAATTGGGCTTTACTTTAAGATAAGGTTCTTATATAATTTCCAGTGAAAGAAAAATTTCTCAGAAAGCGAGGTCGAAACCAATGATGAACACTTTAACATGGATTCAAGCTGTACAACTAAATCGACCTGCGCTATTAATGAGACCCTAAATAATTAAAAATTAGGTTCATAACAGCCGCAGGTGATGCATATTGTATTCCTGTGGCTTTTTTGTGCCTTCATATCGGAGCGCCTTTGAAGCAGAGCCACAGGACACCTGTGGCTTTTTCTTATGGGATCAAAGGGTATTTTTACTCTTTTGATATAAAATTACTATTACTAGGAGGTGGTAAGATATGACGATTCATTTCTTTATTTTCACTGTTCGTGTGAACCGGCGTAAAAAACAAAATTACTCACCGCTCCCCGGTTACCGACCGAGTGCCCAAGATCAATGGCTTGACCGTAAAGCAATAACCAAAAATATCATCTAAGAAAGGGAGTGTAACCGATGGCTGAACTATTGAGGATTGAATTTATGAATTGGTTAAATGTGGAGAAGGATTCCGCTTAGTGACAACCACATAGGAGGAAGAAATGATGAGAATTAACTTTTTAATTTTTGCGATTTCCATTGAAAAAATGGACCCAGAAGCTAGAGATCGTTCAGCTGAACGCGCCCGTTTGATTAGTAATCGCATTAATGAAGTAAAAATGAAACATAAGCAATTGTAATAAGAACTCCCCGCTTAAGAAGCGGGGAGTTTTTGATTTATGAAGCTCGGCGTACGCACACAGAATGCAGCCGTTTCCCTGGCTCTTTTTTTCATTTATATAAACGAAACCTGCTTAGAGATAAGATAGATATGTATGGAAATCAAAACCTTTGAAAAAATGAGACGACTTCGTTATGGTCAATGAAAGAACAAAAAGTGAATTGAAGGACTGAATAAGATGAATTTACATAGAAAACCGATTCCTGTACAAGAGGCTGTTGAGCGTGTGATGGAGCATAGAAAAACAGGAAAGATTGATAAAGTGGATATAAGTGAAAGTGACCAGAGGATTTTAGCGGAGGATATTTTGGCGACCCATCCGATACCTCCATTCGACAAGTCACCTTATGATGGCTTTGCACTGAGATCCGAAGACACAATCAACTTATCGAAAGAAAACGCTGGAGAATTTGTAGTGACTGAAACCGTAGGTGCCGGTCATCTGGCAAGTCAGCCTCTTAAGAAAGGGGAAGCTGTTCGTATAATGACTGGTGCAGAGATTCCAGATGGTGCTGACTGTGTAGCCATGTTTGAAATCTGCCAGACCTTCGAAATGAATGGACAATCATGGATGGCTCTAAAGAGGCCATTAGAAAAAGGTCAAAACATCATACCAAAGGGATCGGAAACAAGTCAGGAGCAATGTTTAGTCAAAGCAGGGACCAAAGTCAATCCTGGGGTGATGGCATTACTGGCCACATTTGGTTATTCTGAAGTCTCTGTTTATAGAAAACCAAAGATTGGGATTTTTGCTACAGGAACAGAACTGCTTGAAGTGAGCGAACCGTTGATTCCCGGAAAAATCCGGAACTCGAATGCTTACATGATTGTCTCTCAAATTGAGCGGGCAGGAGGAGAGGCGTATTATTATGGCAAGCTTGTAGATGATTTTGATACGTGCTTTGAGGCCGTTCATAACGCTTTGGCTGAAGTGGATGTGTTAATTACTACGGGGGGGGTGTCAGTAGGAGATTTTGACCTCATGCCGGCCATTTATGAGAAATTAGAAGCAAATGTTCTTTTTAACAAAGTAGCGATGAGACCTGGAAGCGTCACAACTGTAGCTGTCGCAGACGGAAAACTGCTGTTCGGACTGTCCGGCAACCCTTCCGCCTGTTACGTAGGATTTGAGCTATTTACATATCCAGTCATTCAGAGTTATTTAGGAAGGGAGGAGGTCTATCATCGTCGCATCCAGGCTACTTTAGGCAATGACTTTAAAAAGCCTAATCCATTTACCCGTTTCGTCAGAGGATTTATCGACTACGAAGAAGGGAAAGTAGTAGTAAAACCTGCTGGAATTGATAAATCCGCTATTGTGACCTCGCTTGCTCTTACAGATGCTTTTATCATGCTGCCTGCAGGGACAAGAGGGTTTGAAAAAGGAGCAACAGTCGAAGCTCTATTGCTGGATCGACCTAATGGACAGGAGCACTTCTAATCATCTTAGAGAAAAGGAGTCGGGGTATGAATAAATATGTCTTGGATCAATACGACCGTCCTATGAAGGACTTGAGGATATCAGTAATCGATCAATGTAATTTTCGATGTACATACTGTATGCCAGCTGAGATATTCGGAGAAGATTACCGTTTTATGCATCAAGACGAACTGCTAAGCTTTGATGAAATCATCCGTCTGGTCGAAGTTTTTGCTCAATTTGGCGTAGAAAAAATCCGGATAACCGGTGGAGAACCGTTAATGAGAAAGAATTTGGATGAGTTGATCTATCGATTGAACCAAATCGAAGGGATTAAGGATATTGCCGTTACGACGAACGCTGTCTTTTTAGTTAAACAGGCGAAAAAGTTGAAAGCTGCTGGTTTACAACGGGTAAACATCAGTTTGGATGCCATAGAAGATGAAGTTTTTAAAATCACGAATGGACGAGGGGTAAAAACAAAACCTGTATTAAAAGGAATTGAAGCTGCAAGGGAAGCAGGTCTTGAAATCAAGATCAACATGGTTGTGAAACAAGGCATGAATGAGAGTCAGATTCTGCCAATGGCACGCTACTTCAAAAATACAGGAGACACGTTACGTTTTATTGAATTTATGGATGTTGGTAACCATAATGGTTGGAATATGAGTGAAGTAGTTTCAAAGAAGAAAATTATTGATGATATCCATGAGGAGATGCCTTTAATTCCACTTGATGCAAATTACTACGGTGAGGTAGCTTCAAGGTATAGGTATGAGGATAGCGATGCAGAAATCGGAGTTATTTCTTCCGTAACCGATGCCTTTTGCAGCAGCTGTACAAGAATACGGCTGTCAGCGGATGGTCAGTTATTTACCTGCTTGTTTGCTTCAAAAGGATACGATATTCGTGAAATGATAAGAAGCGGCAAAACCGATCAGGAAATTACTTCCCGCTTGATTAAGATTTGGACTGGAAGAGACGATCAATATTCAGTTGAACGGGCTCAAAAGAAACCCCAGAGGGATAAGAAAATTGAAATGTCCTATATAGGAGGATGAACAAAAGCCGATTTCCGCTCGAAATCGGCTTTTTCAAGGCGAACGTCCCTTTGCTCAGAGTGGTTCCGTACCCTATAATATTAGTAAGACAATTCGCTCTTGGAGGTAGGTTACCTATGAAAACCTTTAAATTAATTTCTTTGGATATTGTAGAGGAAAAAAATGATGACATCACACAAAGGCGGATCAAACTACAAGATGGATTAATTATCAATCGAGAAGACGACCATGGCCGATGGGTGATTGAAGCTTTTGTAGATGAATATTACGATGAGTTCTTTCAAATGATGTACGATAATAATGAAGAAATTATGGTTCAGGTTAAAATTACTACACAAAGCAACCGCCCTGCTACCTTTCTCGTCAAGCCTATTGATTTCAATAGGATAGGCAATCGGATCAATATCATATTCATGGGAACAATTGTTGATCGTCAGCAAGAATACATTGAAAAAACATTAAAACAACTGCTTGACGAAGGATATCAAGGTGATGAGCTTCTAGAAGAATTCAAGCGACGAGGGGCAGAGTCCAACTCCAGATGATGTTCGACACGCTTCGCCAACGTTTCGCAAAAAGGGTGAAAGAATTTTAAATGGATAAAGAAATTAGAGAATCATCCTGCTATAATAAGAAATGGCGTTCGAACACATAAACTAGAAAAAGCAGCATTAAAGGAGATATTCTATGTGGGTGAGAAGAAAAAGCCTGCGTTGGCTCAATGAATTATCGCCATTTCAATTAATCGCAGTATACTACCTTTTTGCGGTTACCATATCATCCATACTTATTGCATTGCCGGTGGCTCATAAACCAGGTGTAGATATGGATTTCATCGATGTATTATTTACAGCAGTCAGTGCCGTGAGTGTTACGGGTCTGACTACGGTCCCAACTGCAGATACCTTCAGTACAGCTGGCGTGTTTATTCTTGCTTTAGTGCTTCAATTTGGCGGTATCGGCGTAATGACGCTGGGCACTTTAGTTTGGCTTGTTCTCGGCAAAAAAATAGGGTTGAAAGAACGCCGTTTAATCATGACGGACCAGAATCAAACACGTTACCAGGGTATGGTTCGGATGGTGCAGGAGATTGTACTCGTTGTATTACTGATAGAATTTGTTGGATTCCTTACGCTCGGAACTTATTTTTTACAATATTACGATCCGGGTGAAGCCTACTTGCAGGGCTTTTTCGGTACAATTAGCGCCATGACAAATGGTGGCTTTGATATAACAGGTCAATCCCTCATTCCGTTTAAGGATGATTATTTTGTACAATTCATTAATATGATTTTAATTATTGCAGGAGCCATTGGTTTTCCTGTCCTAATTGAAGTAAAACAATACTTATTTAACAATAATCAGCTGCAAACGATTCAATTTTCATTGTTCGCTAAATTAACAACGATTACGTTCTTTGCTTTAGTAGTATTAGGCACAATCGTCATCGTTTTGCTTGAATTCAACAATTTCTTTGCAGATAAGGACTGGCATGAAATTTTCTTTTATGCTTTGTTCCAATCGATTACAACACGAAGTGGTGGTCTATCTACGATGGATATTAACCAATTCACGGAACAGACCCAGCTGTTTATGTCGTCTTTGATGTTTATCGGTGCATCTCCTAGTAGTGTTGGAGGAGGTATTCGTACAACTACCTTTGCATTGGTGGTCATTTTTATCCTTACATTTGCTCGTGGAGGAAATCATATCAGGATTTTTCGCAGGGAAATCCATAATGAAGATCTTAACAAAGCCGTTGTCGTGACGTTGATGGCTTTATTCCTATGTTTTTTGGCCGTCATTGCTTTGTCGATCAGTGAACCCTTCACTTTGAATGAAATCATCTTTGAAGTTACCTCTGCCTTTGGAACAGTCGGACTATCTTTAGGCATCACTTCAGGTTTAACCACCTTTGGCAAAACCGTATTGATGTTATTGATGTTTTTAGGGCGGATAGGAATCTTAACGTTCTTATTTACCTTCCATAACGATAAGAAAAAAGGGAAATACCATTATCCAAAAGAAAGAATTATCATTGGTTAGTTCAAATAGAATAAACGACAAAAAGTACACAGCTCCCGACGGCTGTGTACTTTTTTTGAGTGTAATTTGTTTATCTCTTTAAGGATCAAGACAGACTGAGGGTAATCCTCATGTCCCTAGCAATAAAATGCTGCTCCCACAATGATCAATAGGATGAACAATACGACGATCAAGGCGAAGTTGTTAGGGTAACCTCCGCGATAACCACCGACTCTTCTACAACGACGTCCTCCATAATAAGGATAGCCTCCGTACATAAGCTCACCTCCTGTTGTGTACATTTCAGCCTATGCACAGAAGCAGGGATGTGTATGGTTAGATACCTAGTCGGTGGTCAATTCATGAAGGTTGTAGGAGCAAGCTTAATGATCCTGCTTCTTTGGTTTATCCCGCTGTTTACTTTTTCATTGTGTGGGTGTGGACACCTCTCAATTTCTTCACACCAATGATTAAGCTGTTCATTTATCATTTGTTCATGATCAGGAGCTGAAGCAGCATGAGAAGGAAAGTAAGGTCCTGAAATTCTTTGATTGGCATACATGAACATAGCCTCCTTAGCTCCTATTGTTTCCGATCACATCATTTTTATGATAAGGATATAAATGAAAAAATGCCTGCTGCTTGGATCATATTTTTAAGAATGGTTATAAAAAATAACAAAAGGGTAAAGGAATGGGACATAAGAACGTGGAATTTAATCCTAAAACACATTGGAAGAGAGTTTTTATTCGGTCTTTACATACTGTTTGTGTATAATTATTGTATAACTATTGTACAAGAGGAAGAAGGTGAAGCTCATGAAAACCATCGCAGTCGTTGGAGCAGGACCCGGCGGTTTGGCTTCCGCTATGATGCTGGCGTCTCAAGGGTATAATGTTCATGTATTTGAAAAACAAAATTATGTCGGAGGTAGAAACGGGCATTATTCTCTGGGTGATTATACCTTTGACATAGGACCCACATTCTTGAGCATGCCTCATATTGTTGAAGAAATTTTTCAAGCATCAAGCAGAAACGTCCACGATTACTTAGATTTAATCGAATTATCACCAATGTATGAACTTCAATTTGATGGAAAACGAGTTCCCATGTATCGAAATAGAGAGAAAATGCTCGAAGTGCTAAGTGAACATTTCCCCGGAAATGAGGCGGGTTACCAGCGTTTCATGAAGGATACAAGGGAAAAAATGCAAGCGCTTCTTCCTTTGCTGCAGACCCGTCATTATAGATTAAGGGATTATGTAAGTAAACGCTCTTTAAAAGCGCTTCCTAAGCTGTCGCTTGGTAAGTCTGTGTATGACGTTTTGTCACAGTATTTTAACGATGAAAAACTGAAAATCGCCTTTACATTTCAAGCAAAATATCTTGGTATGTCGCCATGGGAATGTCCAGGAGCCTTTTCTATCCTGTCTTATATGGAGCATGAATATGGCGTGTTTCACCCTAGAGGTGGAGTCAACCAGTTGTCCAAAGCAATGGCAGAAGTCACTAAAGAGCATGGAGGAAGTATACATCTTGGAAACGGGGTTCAAAAATTCAAGTTAGACGGAAAAAAAGTCGTCGGATTGGAACTAGACTCTGGAGATGACTTTTACGCGGATGAAGTCATTGTGAATGCTGATTTTGCCAATGCGATGCAGCATATGCTTGAGGATAACGTTCTGAAAAAATACTCCAAGCGAAATTTGGAGAAAAAGAAATATTCTTGCTCTACGTTTATGATTTACGTCGGTTTAGATAAGCTTTATGATATGCCGCATCATACAATTCTTTTTGCAGACGATTACAGAAAAAATGTCAACGAAATGACAAAGGATTTAGTGCTTTCAGAGGAGCCATCCATTTACATTCATAATGCCAGTGTAACCGATGGTACGCTTGCGCCCGAGGGTCACTCTGCAGTTTATATTTTAGCACCTGTGCCTAACAATTATTCAGACATTGATTGGGATGAAAAACAAGAAACCTTCAAACAACTGATCTATGATGAATTGGAGAAGAAGACCGGGTTCTCAGACATCCGAAGCCACATCATGGCAGAGAAAGTATTGACACCCAAACAGTGGGAAACGGATCACTTTGTTCATAAAGGAGCAACATTCAGCTTAGGGCATCAGCTTTCTCAAATGATGTACTTTAGACCTCATAACCGCTTTCAAGAACTAGAGCATTGCTGGCTGGTTGGGGGCGGGACTCATCCAGGAAGCGGTCTCCCGACGATCCTTGAGTCAGCAAGAATTACAACAAGGTGGATTAAAGAAGAGGAGGTACAAACCTTATGAACCAGAGACAAACAGCCATCGTTGGAGGTGGAATAGGTGGGTTGGTAACTGCTCTTCTTCTCTCTAAAAATAACGACCGCCACATTTCCATTTTTGAAAAGAATGATTATCTTGGAGGCCGTTTGACCTATGAGAGACATGGAGATTACAAAGTTGACCAAGGACCAACAATTGTGCTCCTTCCTGAAATGCTCTTAAGTATCCTTGAGGAAGGAGGAATTGACAGGAAGAGCATTCCACTTATTCCTTGTGATCCCCTGTATAAAATTCACTTTAAAGACGGAGAGCCTTTCTGTAAGTACACCGATCCTGAGCGGCAAAAGGATGAATTAAGAAGACGCTTTCCTGGAAATGAAGCGGGGTTTGATCGTTTCTTATCAGATATGAAAGTCCGTTTCTTGCAAGGCAAAGCTCAGTTCCTTGAGCAATCCTTTGTGGATAAGCGAAGATTTTTCTCGAGGAAAAACTTGCACACGCTGATGAGATTGAAAGCGTACCAGAATGTCAAAAGAATGATGAGGAGCTATTTTAAAGATGAAGCCCTTGTAGAAGCTTATACTCTACAAACTCTTTACATTGGCGGTCATCCTCAGCAGTCGCCGGCGATGTATTCCCTCGTTTCTTATAGTGAGCATGACCATGGAATTTGGTATATGAGAGGAGGGTATGCTCACCTGGTGGAAATCATCGTAGATGTCCTGAAATCTAGAGGAGTGTCCATTTTTACAAACGCTGAAGTTGAAAATATACGCTTGGAAGGTAGTCATGCAAGTGCAGTAAACGTTGATGGAGTAAGTCAACCAATGGATGAGGTAATTCTGAACGGGGATTTTCCTACAATGGACCATCTTCTGCCGGTAGATAAGCGGCTAAATAGAAATTACACCCCTTCATCAGGCTGTTTGCTCATTTATATGGGGCTGGATAGAAATTATCCGAACTCGACTATTCATCAATTTTTTATGTCATCCAATTTTGATCAACACATGAAACAAGTTTTTGATTTAAAGCAACTGCCCGATGATCCATCCTTTTACACATTTCATCCATCATTACTTGATGATTCTCTTGCGCCTAAAGGAAAAGGAGTGCTCTATACTCTTGTTCCCGTTCCGGTTGGAAAAGAGGTGGATTGGAGCGGCAAAGAGAAACTAATCAATTATGTCATTGATCAAATGGAGGAAAGAGGATTTAAGGATCTTCGCAGAAAGATCAACTGGATGAAAGTAAGGACGCCAGAAGATGCCAAAGCAGATGGGTTATTTGAAGGTGGAAGCTTTGGAATTGCTCCGACTCTCTTTCAATCAGGAGTTTTTCGCCCACAGCTGCAGCCCTATCCAATAGACAATGTATATGCGGTAGGTGCATCTATTCACCCTGGGGGAGGAGTTCCAATCGTTATGCAAGGATCAAAGCTTCTGGCAAATCATTTGCAATATCATTCAGCTGAAAGGCATAATTACAAGCGAGGTGTTTAGTGATGACGGACTTAAATCAAGCATACGAA
Organism: Halobacillus mangrovi; assembly: GCF_002097535.1. Lineage (GTDB taxonomy): Bacteria > Bacillota > Bacilli > Bacillales > Halobacillaceae > Halobacillus > Halobacillus mangrovi_A. The sequence goes on along the minus strand of NZ_CP020772.1, from coordinate 2,605,684 downwards.
TATTGCCGCAAGATTATAGAACAACATTCCAAAACCTTCTCTAAAGCTTTCGCCATGTTACCTAAACAACAGAAAAAAGCCGTTTGGGCTATTTACGCTTTTTGCCGCAGAGCAGATGATATTGTCGATGAAGGGGAGAACCCCAGGGAAGAACTGGAGGTATTTGCAAAGGAGTTTGGCCAGTTTATGGAAGGAAAGCTTTCAAGCACTCACCCTGCTTGGATTGCGCTTGAAGATGTGTTTACACATTTCTCAATGGATCCAAGACCCTTCTATGATATGATTCAGGGTCAGCGAATGGATTTATACCCAGAGCCGGTCGTTACAAAAGAGGACCTTTTGAATTATAGTTACCACGTTGCAAGTACGGTTGGGCTGATGCTGCTGCCTGTTATAGCCCCGGGGAAAGTGGCAGCTCTACGAAATGGTGCGATCGAACTCGGCTATGCCATGCAGATCACAAATATCCTTCGAGATGTTGGGGAAGATCTTGAGCGGGACAGAGTTTATCTTCCTTCCGATCTGATGGAGAAATATGAGTACACAAACAATGAGCTTCATAATAAAAAAGTCACTCCTGCCTTTATACAGCTATGGGAAGAGCTGGCGGAAGATGCGGAAGCTTATTACGCCAGTTCTCTGAAAACTATTCCTTATTACCCTCTCTATTCACGAGCTCCCGTCGGTGGAGCAGCCAAAATGTACCGAGCTATTCTGCATTCTGTTCGTAAGAATGACTATCAGGTATTTAATCAAAGAAATTTTGTCTCAGATCAAAAAAAGAAGCAGATTATTGCCGAGATGCAATAATCTGCTTTTTTTGTCTTGATAGTAGTGGGAGGCTACAGCCAGCTCCAGCGCCTAGCCCCTCAAAGTCATCAGCTACGTGATCTTGTTGTTAAAAACCCATACACTATGCAGCCATGCTAAGCTTGCCGAGTGCCATCAGGACCAGGGTCAATTCAACAGCTGAACAGGACGTGACGAACTTAGTGACCATTCATTTGATGACTCACTCAGCCGCTGGTGTTTCTATTCATACCTATTCAATATGAATGATTCTTCCTAAGATTTCATTCGCTACATTTTGTCCGCTTAAAACAACCATGGGAGAACCTCCGCCTGGATGTGTACTGCCTCCACAGAAATAGAGGCCATTTAAGTCCTGCGATTTATTAAACGGTCGCATGAAGGCTTGCATACGATTGTTAGCAGAAGGACCATATAATGACCCTTTGTATGCACCGAACTTGTTTTCGATATCTTTAGGTCCTATCATGTATTCAAAACGAAGGTGTTGCCTAAGCGGTATCCCTGCATCAGCTAATTGATTATATATCAACTCTTTATAACCTTCCGCTTCAATGGTTTGATTATCTGCAGGGGGCGCATTGACTAGAATAAAGCAATTGTCACCTTCGGGAGAAAGTCCGGGATCTGTTTTGGAAGAGGTTCCAATATAAATGGTCGGTTCCTCAGCGTAGAGGCCTGCTTTCAATTCTTTGAATTCCTTTTGATAATCCTTCGAGAATATTACATGATGATGATGGAGGTGATTCAACTTTTTATCCAAACCTGCCATTATAACGAAAGCGGAAATGGACGGGTCGAAGGAATCAATCTTCTGATTGGATAAGTGGGTACGTGGTTCCCCTGCTAATAATTCAGGCACAGCTTTCAAAAGATCTCCATTCACGATGACATGATCCGCTTCTTCAATCTCTCCGTTCTCCAACTCCACGCCTGTCGCTTTTTTTCCTCTAGTTATGATCCTAGTTACTCTGGCATTCGTATGTAAAGCTGCTCCTTGGTTTTCAGCTGCTTTTACGAAAGCCTCGGCAATCTTTGTATTGCCCCCTCTGACGTAATAGACACCATCATTTAATTCCAGATGAGCAATCATCGCAAAGGTGGCAGGCGTCTTATATGGACTAGAGCCCACATACGTTGAATACCGGTTGAGGGCTTGTAGGATATGAGGGTTTGAAAAATACTTCTTAAAAAAACGATCCATGGATTGGAGAGGTCTCACTTGAGTCATACTTCTTGCAAGAGAAGGAGATAGATAGTCCTTCCATCCAGAAAAGGTTCGGTGCAAAAAGAATCTTTCAGATAGGTGAAATAGCCGTTCAATCTCCAGCAAAAAGGAATCATACTTTTTATAGGCCACAGGGTCAAGGCGGGAAAGCTGCTCTTTCATGACATCCCTACCCGTAGAAAAATCAACCAGGGTGCCATCTTTAAACTGATTTCGTGTGTGAGTATCAAGTTTAACAAAAGGAAGCTCTTGAGCCGGATCAAGCCCTCCGGTTCTCACCACTTCCTTGAATACTTCTGGCATCGTAATGGTGTTTGGACCAAAATCGAAGTGATACCCGTCTGCTTCCACTGGCATCATCTTCCCTCCGAAGTGGTCATTTTTTTCGAAAAGTTTTACATCTACTCCATGTTTAGCGAGAGTAACAGCCGTGGACAAACCACCAAGCCCACCGCCTATTATAATAGCTTTCATTCATAAGACCTCCCTTTCCACTTGTAAGTACGGCCTCTAAGATGTACAAGCATCGAAGAGATCATGATAGAAATGAGTAAAAGGATTGAAACGGGAATCAAAAGAGCAAGCCATAGCGGATGTCCTGTTCTTGCATCCACAAAAATCTTGAATGAAACAGTGAGTAAGTAAGGAAGTATATATAGCCAACTTCCTTCTATGAGAGCTACAAAAACGAAGCCCACTGGAAGGAGAAAGACAAAAGAATAAAATAAGGACAACCCAATGACCATAGGGACTGAACGACCTAACCCTGTGTAAATATTTTTGGTAAAACCTTCCCACGTTTCCTTTGCAGAATCGTACATATAGGAAAGAACTGCAGGAGTGATGTTAGCGAGTATCATCTTGTATCCATGTCGTTTCACTTCCCTTGCTATATGAACATCCTCTACTAATGAGTCTTTTACGGACTCGTGGCCACCAATGGATTCATATACTTCCCGCTCAATCATTATAAAGATACCGCATGCAGCAGTGAAGAGCGGACGTTTCGTAAAGTTGGCCACAGCAAGTGGAAGGTGGAGCTGCACAACCATATGTTGCAATGGAACAAGCATATGGCTCAGAAAATGATTAGTAGGATAATGAGGAAAACCGCTTAACATACTGGCGTTATGCTGTTCCATTGTGGCAAGGGTCTGTTCGATTACGGAGGGAGCCACTCTCGCGTCTGCATCTAAGAATAAATAGTATGTACCGTTCGCCAATTGAGAAAGTTGATGACAAGCATGGACTTTTCCGTTCCAGCCCTTCGGTAATTCTTTTCCCTTATAAATGGTGAAACGAGGGTCCATCTTCGTTTCTGTTATTAGAAGGGAGTAAGTCTCATCTGTCGAGTGATCATCCAAAAGAATAACTTCTACAGTTGGATACGTCAGATTCTTCAATGACTTGATCAACCCTTCTACATGTTCTTCTTCATTTCTTAATGGTACAAGAAGGGAAACCTTTGGGGAAGCTGATGATTGCTTCGGTGATACCAAAGGCAGTAGGAAAAAGCTGTTGATGATCGTCCAAAGGTTCAGCAGGACTGTGCCAATCAAAAGGATAGTAAATAACATAGAATTCCTCGCTTTCTTTCAAATCTTTTCGAAAGAACGATGGTCCTCTTGAATGATCCGTTCACGGAAACTGTCCAATTGGGCCGTTGCTGCAGACTCAAACACTTGAGTCATTTCTTTCCGTTCCCGATCAAGATAAGATTTTTTGTTTAGTACAGGACCAATATTGATATATGCATTCGGTTTTCTCGTATGCTCGTGAGAATAATACAGGGAAATCGGCACAACATTAGCTTCCGGACATTTTTTCACGATATATGAAATGCCTGAAAGGAAGTGGAGCGGTCGTTTTTCCAAGTGCTGCTCGCTTCCCTGGGGAAACATCCAGACTGTTTTATTCTCACGTAAAAGCTTCGCACTGTACTGAAGGGAGTTCATTAAATGTCTGCGATGATCAGGGTTCACTGAAAATGCACCGATTTTTATAAAAAACGGAAATCGTTTAATCCCGTCCTCATGCATCATGCCATAGCCATCGGACTGGATAACGCGATCATTTAGATGATAGATCATTAGTGGGTCCCACCAGCTGGAGTGGTTTATAAGAAACAAGGTTTTTTGAGAAGGGGGAGAGACTGTGTTCATCAACCAAATATTTTCAAAGTGAGCCTTGAGAAAGATCCGATTGAAGCGTTTGAACCCCCACTCTATAAATGAACTTTTATTAGCTTCCAACATACACTTTTCTCCTCCAAAAATACATTCCATACCAAAAGGCTGTGAGGAAGATTACGAGAATGGCTGCACCAGCTATTCCCCCTGTAAAGGCAATTAGGCAGAACATAAAGATTATGAGTCCAAACATAAGACTCATGCGATTTGGCCAGATTGTCTCTCTTGTTTTTGCTGGTGGAGACCATAGAATAAAGAACAAGTGAAAGAGGGCCGAAAGCAAAAACCAACCGATAAAATTAGAAAGTGGAATGTCATAGTAAAAACCCGATCCCTGCCATATCCAATACTGTTTAACTTTAAATGAAACGGGATCAAGAATAAGGTCCATCGTAACAGCAATCAAAGCACCTACCAGAATAAAAGCAATCGGCCTTGCAATTTTCCCAATATCCTGTGTAATAACTTTCGCTAATTCATGTGAGCACCCCATAATCAAAAGCCAAGCGAATCCTATCGTTAAGGGTGTGTCAAAAATTTTTATGCCGAAATTCGTGTTATAACTATAAGATCCAAATAAGAAACTATAGGCAACACCGAGATGTTCTACATAGATACTTACGATAATGATTATCAAACTGTATGTAAGTCCACCAGCGGTGCCATATTGTTTACAGAAATAGATACTTGCTACAATTCCAGCTGTTATCAAGAAAACACTGTTCGCCCATTCCAGCCAAGGTGGAAGTAGGTTGAAGGCAAGCAGGATGACACCGCATATGTACCAGAATATAAAGAATCGATAGATGAGAGAGCTCATAAGTACCTCCTTTGTTTCTCCCTTCATGATACCTCAAACCGTTTGCGAATAAACAAAAAAAGACCTGAGGATCAAAGATCCTCAGGATGATTAGGTTATTGATGAGCCAAACGTCTATTTTTAATGACAACCACTTGTTTTTGTAAAAGTGGAAGAACCCAGCGATCCAATCCGTATTTACCTGCATTCAACCCTGCGATAAGAACGAAAATGGTCAAAAGTACCATTTGCGGGTTTGTGCTTGTCGTACCGCTGAACAAAAAGGCAAAGTTCATGATGATTCCACCTAGTGCAGCTGCGTTGGTGAATAATCCAACGATAAGTCCGAGTCCAACAAGTACTTCTCCCCACATGACTACAAAGGTGAATAATTCGTGGTTTGGAAGGGCCACAGTCTCTAAAAATACTGCCCACCAGTTTTGTACAGCTGGATGCGCACCTTCAGCTTTACCTATCGCTCCATTCAGAAAACCGTTCGTTTCAAATCCACCTGTTACTTTACCAATACCAGCCATGAGCCATGTGTAACCTAAGTAAACGCGTAAAATAGTTAAAATAATTGCTGCGGTTCGGTTATTTCTGAGCCATTGAATCATCGTAAACACTCCTTGTTTATTTGTTCAGCATTTCACATGATAGGTGATGTGCTGTCCTTTACTACAGTTATAGTTTACTTTACTATCCAACTTGTTTCTACGGTTTGTTCAACACTTCACAAAGTTGCCATAACAATATGTCATTCTTGTGAAAAAGTTGTTTGGTAAGTAAAGGACGGGGGAATTTTAAGATGTATAATGTACAAGCTATCATGTATAATAGATAAAGCGGAATTTCGATTTTTTTGATAAAATAGAATTGATCGAGGAGGTGAAGGTATGGCTGAGGTCATTATGTTTGTAGTTTGCGTTATTGTTTCGTTGGGATTGATCGGAATGTGTATCTTCGACCACGGTTAAACCGTACTTAATTAAAGAAACCAGATATCATAATTTCATACGCTTGATTTAAAGATCGAACCGGATGCAGGATAGGGCATCCGGTTCGGTCTTTTTTTGACACCTCTTTTATGCTGGCTTCGATTATAACTATGAAGGGGGGTGTTCAAACATGGCAATCAGTTCTGAAAAAGTAAGCACACAGCTTCAAATGGTTTTTGAAAATGGAGTGGATGGGGAAGGAAATCCAACCTTCCGAACCAAATCGTTTAACAATGTTAAACCAGCTTCAACACCAGAACAACTTCACACAGTAGCTACTACTCTTTCCCAGCTGCAGCAGCACATTCTCTACACAGTAGAACGTAACGATAGTTTTGTTATCGCAGATCTTTAAGTTATTGAAAAAATAGAAAAGGAGGGGCCCACTTGAAAAAATTAGAGCTGAAGTTTTTGAATGAAGAAGGACGTACGGTTACTATCTCGTTAGATGAACCAATTGAGCCTGCTGATCCAGTAGCGATCAATGCAGCGATGGATGCGATTCTTGCTGAGAATTGCTTTTACTCCAGCGGAGGAGATCTTGTTGAGAAAAAAGAAGCAAGAATAGTAGAACGTAATGTCTTTGATGTAGAACTTTAATCTAACCTGAAAAGCCGCTATCCATTCGTATAGCGGCTTTTCACTTAAGCGAGGTGGATGAATTGGAGACATGGCTGCCACTCATTACAGATGTCGGTTTCCCAATGGCGGTGACATTCTATTTACTGCACCGCATGGAAGGAAAGCTTGACTTGTTGATTGATACACTGCACCAGTTGTCGGAAAAAATCACTGCAACAAAATAATAAAACGCTCTACGTGATTATAGAGTATCCACGTAGAGCGTTTATAATTTGATTAGCTTCCATAGGCGCCATGAGATAGAACGGTTATTTAGTCAATCCCCATTCTTGAAGAGGATAGATGACTAACTCTGTCCGGCCGATAATTTCTTCTTCTTTAACGAAGCCAAGCCCATTACGGCTATCCTTACTAATGGAACGGTTGTCGCCCATCACGAAATATTTCCCATCAGGTACCTCAACAGGACCAAAGTCTCTCGTTGCATCGATGGCTTCATCATTAAGATAACCTTGCGTCTGTTCTTCACCATTAATGAATAGGGTATGATTTCTAATTTCTATCGAATCCCCAGGCTGGCCGATGATTCGTTTAACATAACTTTTTACGGGTCTCTCAATGATGACGATATCTCCGCGTTCAGGTTCATCTACATAATAGATAATCTTATTGAACATGACTCGTTCACCGTTCTCAAGTGTCGGATCCATACTGGCTCCCTCAACAATAGAAGTCGCAAAGAAAAAGGTCCTTAAAATAAACGCCAATGTAATGGCTACAGCAATGGCTTTTATCCACTCGAGCCATTCATTTTTAGCTTGTTCTGACACTTTTGATCTTCCTTTCTTAATGAACATGACTTTAGAATGATGTCCATTTCACTCTTTATTTTATCACAAGTCAGGTAAAAGAAAAGACAGAGAGTTGTCATTTAATACACTCTTTACACAACGGAATGATTGTCGAATAATTAGAAGTTTTATCAATCTTATTTACAAAGTAATTGATAATTGAGATAATTTTTCTCGTGCTAAACCATTAGGCGAACAAACATTCTTTTTTAGTGCATTACGATTAAATCAAATAGAAAAGAGCAAGGGGGAACCTCAGGTGCAAGTGACCACAAATCATCCTCTACTTGTCAAAATCGAGCAGCTTCGTGAACAGATGAGCGAGGCAGCGCTCGAGAACGGTTTTTCCAGTGAAAAAACCGTTAAATTAAGTCAAGAATTAGATGAATTGCTGATTCTAATTCAAAGTCATGACGTATGAAAGACCATGGAGCTTTAAGTTCCATGGTCTTTTTTCTTTAACGAAAGCTAAGTTAACTCATATTCAAATTTTTTCTCAATATAGCCTACGTTGTTTCCGTTACCTTGTATTCTGGATAGGTGTTCGGGGTAATGGCTCGCTTTCCGCGGGGATGACGGCAAGCCTCCTTGTTCGCTATGCTCTCTGTGGGGTCTTGCCAACCATTTCATTCCTGCAGGAGTCTCCCCATTTCCCCTCTTACCTTGCTATTTTTTGGCGGAACGGAAACGTATGCAAAAGTAGAAACCGTCATTTTAATTCTGGTGATTCACTTTAAATGTATCCAGTCAGAACAGGAGTCTAGTGTATTTCAAGATGCATTCATTATAGAAATTCAACTAGCCTCACTTTAAATACTGAAACTAGGTGGGTTTGGGAGGCTAATGACAGCTGGGCGATGCAGCAAGTTATTTTCCAGACACCCCTACTCTTATAAGAATAAGAACCCAGGTTAACTCGGAATCGAGTCTTCAAGAATCCTCCTATTTAGTTGCACAAATGCTTATACAGAGTTTTTGTTGAGAAAGTTTTCGAGGCGGTATAGTCCTTCTTCGAGTGTTTCTAAACTATAGGCATAGGAAAGTCTCAAGTAACCTTCTCCATATTGTGAAAACGCATCACCTGGCACAAGAGCTAGACCCGCTTCCTTGACTAGTTGAAGGGCAAGAGCGAATGTTGTTTTCCCTTCAATCTGTAGTTTAGGGAATATATAAAAAGCGCCGTCTGGTGAAGTGTACTCTATTCCCATTTGAGTTAACCGGTCTTCAACATATTTTTTCCTTTCCATATAGGCAGTTTTCATTCTAGAAGGGTCTTCTTTCCCATTGGTCAGCGCTTCAAGTGCAGCATATTGGCTGATGGAGCTCGCACAGGAGACGTTATACTGGTGAACCTTCAACATATGTTTGGACAGCCAAGCTGGAGCAAGAATATACCCAATTCGCCAGCCGGTCATAGCGTGAGACTTAGAAACACCGTTAATGATGATCACTTGATCCCGAATGGTAGAAAATGTACCAATTGAAACGTGTGATTTTTCATAAACAAGCTCACTGTAAATTTCATCAGCGATCACGAACAACTGATGCTGCTTAATCACACTAGCGATGTCATTAAGTTCAGATTCTGTTAAGGAAACACCGGTCGGGTTGGATGGATAAGGAAGAATAACCGCTTTTGTTTTTGGTGTTATTTTTTCTTCAATCAATTCAGAAGTCATCTTGAATTGGTTACCACGAGTATCCACGTGAACAGGTGTTGCCCCAGCAAGTCGAATTAACGGTTCATAACCAGGGTAAACGGGACCAGGGAGGATGACTTCATCTCCAGGTGCAAGCAGGGTTCGAAGAGAAACATCAATAGCTTGAGAAGCACCGACAGTTACGATGATTTCAGTTTCGGCATGATAAGACATATGATAAGCTTCTTGAACGTGATTTTGAATTGCTTTTCGCAGAGGAAGAACTCCAGCATTATGTGTATAACTAGTGTGGTTATTCTGGATAGCATGAATCGCCGCTTTCTTGATATGATCAGGGGTATAGAAATCAGGCTGACCGATTGTTAAAGACACAACATCTTCATATTGCCCGACCATATTAAAAAACTGACGGATTCCTGAAATTTGAATGTCTTTAACATTTTGATTGATCAATTGTTCCATAGATGCACCTCTTTATATAGATTTAACAAAATGTTCAAACAATTGAAACATATTCAATGTCGAAATCTGTTATGATTTGATTGTACTAATCTGAAAGGAGTTTGGTTATGAGACCCAATCGTATTTCATTTGAAGATTTAGTAGATCAAAATAAACAACAATTGCTGAAAGACCAAGAAGCTTTAGATAAAATTGAACGTGAAATAGATGAAAAACACGTAAAGAAATTGTCTTTAACTTCATATGTAAACTGATGATATCACATGCCAAAAGCACCCGCATACCTATGCAGGTGCTTTTTTAACCTACTAATTAAATCTATTTCATGATACGCCAATGATGATTTGATATAATGGAAGTACATGTCAAAGAAGGGAGGAGCCTCGAAGTGAAAGATGTTGGGTTAGTCTTGGAAGGCGGAGGTATGCGGGGTGCATATACGGCCGGAGTACTAGAATTCTTATTGGACGAAGATATACATATTCCTTTTGTTGTCGGAGCTTCTGCTGGAGCTTGTAATGGAAGTTCTTACGTGGCGAGGCAAAAAAAGCGAAACTATGAAGTTATCGTTGGCTATGGGGATCACCCAGAATATATATCGTATAAACGAATGTTTACTCATCGCCAACTGTTTGGAATGGATTTCATATTTGATAAACTGCCAAATCAGCTCGTTCCATTTGATTATGAATCCTTCAGTAGCCAATCGACTAAATTCGCTGTAGGGACTACTGATATGGATAGCGGGAAAGCTTTATTTATCGATCGATTTCCAGATCGTGAAAGCTTGTTAAAGGTGATTCGTGCTTCCAGTTCGCTGCCATTGATCGCACCGAGTATTGCCTATGAAGGCAAGCAGTTGATGGATGGAGGTATTTCCAATCCTATTCCGATCCAGCGTTCAATTGATCAAGGCAATCGAAAACATATCATCGTATTAACAAGAAATGACGGCTATATTAAGAAGAAAATGAAATTAAGCTGGTATTTCAACCGCAAGTTCCGTCAGTTTCCTTATTTTGCACAGGCACTGTTGAACCGTCATGTCAGATATAATCAGCAGCTTAAAAAGGTGAAGGAAATGGAAGAGAATGGGGAAGCATTCGTTTTAAGACCTGCGGAACCCCTTCAGGTCAGTCGTATTGAAAGAAATAAAGAGAGGCTTCACCATCTTTACATGCAAGGCTATAATGAAACCAAAAATCAGGCAGAGCGGTTAATAGACTTTTTACAAAAATAAGCCCTTGGGAGTTGAATGCGTTGGGTGTACCTGAACAATTAAAAAATGAAATTGTACATACGTTTCAGAACCATAGAAATGAAGAAAATCGCCAAGGCATGGAAGCGTATATGAAAAATCAGTTTCGCTTCTATGGAATAAAGACACCAGAGCGTAAAAAATTGCTAGCGCAGATACTGAAGGAATATCGTTTGCTTACTCAAGCTGAGCGAGTACGCACCGCATTGTTATTATTTGAGGAAGCGGAAAGAGAGTGTCAGTACGCTGCTCTCGCTTTGTTGGAAAAAGGGAAAAAGCACGCTTCCCAATCCGAGATAGACATTTATAAGGAGTTGCTCCTGACAAAGTCATGGTGGGATACGGTTGATATGATTGCTTCTAATCTATGTGGAGATTATTTCAAGAAATATCCCGACATGCTTGAGCCGATCACAGAACAATGGAGGCACTCGAGCAACTTGTGGGTTAGACGTTCTAGCCTATTGCATCAACTTAAATTTAAAGAGCAAACAAATGAAAAACTTCTATTTGAAACGATCGATGTTTTAAAAGATGAAAAAGAATTTTTTATTGAAAAAGCGATAGGCTGGGCGCTCAGAGAGTATAGTAAAACAAATGCTCAAGCTGTAATCAATTATTTAGATCATACAAAGTGCCGGCCATTGAGTCGAAGAGAAGGTCTGAAATGGTTAAAGAATAAGGGGTTGGTTCATCAATGAGAGGGTTTACAGGTTCCTCTCCATGTCCATAATGGTAGTGCAAGAGGATATATGGGAGGAAGCAATGATGAGCAATTGGTTTGATTTTACTTTTTTGGATCAGACATTGGGATTACTCGATGAAGATTTATTGCAAGTGTTCAATTTAAAGGCTGAATATGTTCAATTTTCATTAGTGCTTTTATTGGTGACTTCGCTCATGTGGGTCGTCCGTCCAGTCATCGAGTGGATCATGTTAAATCACTGGAGTACAATGGCCAGCTATACGACGAGCGTGCTTTTAGCTTTAGCTTTTCTTCAACTTGTAGATCGGTATGCAATGGTTCAGAAAGAATCGATGCTGCCAGAATATTATTGGCCTTTATGCTTATTGGCGATCAGCAGCTACGGGGTTCTATATTCGCTCTTTAAGGTAATTAAAAAGACGTGGGTCCACTTTTCTAAACGTTCAAAAAAACGCGCAGCATAACTTACCTTAGATTTGCCACCTTATAATGAGGTGGTTTTTTTAAGGATTTCTTTAATACAAATGTCTTTCTCCCTATAGTAAGACTGAAGATGTAATGGAAAAGGATATACCAGTGAGTTCGAGTATGTAGCAACTAAATTTATAGATGCTTTGGGCAAAAAAAGTTAACCTTCGAGTTTCCAACCTGGAAATTATCGAGCAAAAAGCCCTTGATTATCGTAGGTTAAATTAGAAAAAGCCGCATGAACTGCGGCTTATCTCATCTTGACTTATTCAATGATTTAAATAGTTCATCATGCCAGGAATAAGCTTGTTTGGCAATCATTTCAGGACTTTGTTTAGTGGGTGATGCTTCTAAAACAAGCTTCTTCTCATGCTCTGATAAGTGTTCATAAGATGAGCGCAGCTCGGTTGTGTATTGCATGTAATCCTTTAATTGATACAAGAAATCCTCCATATGGTTCGCCGACATCGTATCATCCTCCTCTATTTCTTTCATACCTTTTTCCAATTGTTATGAAACATCGAAAGGACAATAGAAATAGTTAAGTCTTCTTTCTTCTTTGGTTCCACGGAGTGATATCAGTTTGTCCGAGAAAAGAAGGTTGTAGTGTAGATTGGAAGGATTGAGTCATCTGTTTAGGTTGTTCCCAGTCCAGATAACGATAAAGTGTCCGCTTCGCTTTTGAAAGAGACAATTTCGGCTTCGGATTACGGTAGGAATGATCTACCTTGCCTAGATGTTTAAGCTGATCAAAATCACCTTTATTAGCTGGAATGTGGAAGTAGAATCCACCGATTTCAATGAGGAGAGTAGAATGCTGCTGACTGAACTTGGGATGATCGGAAAAGTGGAGGCCAATTTTTTTAGCGCGGTTTTCCTCGAGAAGCTTGTCTATTGTATGCTTTTTAATGTCATACAGATGCTTGGGTTCGGGTGCTGTTTTTGCATGTCGATTCACGATGAATAAGGCCTCGGCCAATTCTCGATTCGATGTCTTCTGGTCTTTCATTAGTAAACTCCTTTCATCCATATTTATTTCTCTATTACGTCTATTTTAAACAAATTTCAAAAAAATGGTATATAGGTAAAAGTTACGCTTTTTCCATTCATTTCTATTTATGGCGGATCTGATCTAGTTTATGTGGGTAAACCGGCCTGTTGGATAGTGCTATCGTATCACGCTTGTAAAGGCATTGATAAAGGTAAGGACGGTTGTCACAAAACTGTTATAATTCTTTTGATTTTAGTGTGTAAACTGAGATCTCCGGCCTGCACAAGAATCGGTATGGCATCCTTGTAGTTCCAAGCCCACGGCTGACAAATAACTGCAGGCGATCGCCGAGCTGATAACTTCCTTCTACATACTTCTCCGCATATGGAGGAGTAATTAAATAACCGTAGATAGGAAGTTGTACTTGACCTCCGTGGCTATGACCAGAAAGCTGTATATCTACTGGATAGTGTTGGATTTCATCGGCAACATCAGGTTCATGAACCATGAGTAACGTGAATATATCCGGATCCACAAGATGAAGAGCTTCATCAATATTTGGTCTTCCAAGCATTACGTCATCCAATCCTGCAAGAATAAAAGAGCCTCTATGGTCTCCTATTCTCGTATGACTATTTTGAAGCAATCGAAAACCTCCAGCTTCCATCACATCTTTAATTTTCTCCGTTCCATTCCCACCGTGGTCATGATTCCCGTATATCCAAAACTTCCCTAACGGGGCGGTGAGTTGGCTCAATAGAACGGGAAGCTCATCAGGAAAATCGTACAAATTTGGAGCATCAATTAAATCTCCAGTAAATAAGATCAAATCTGGTCTTTGATAGTTTATTTCATCTATTAATTCTTTTAACTGTTTTAAGTCATAGTGATAGCCAACATGCGTATCTGAGAATTGAAGAACTTTAATGTTATGCAAGCTAGTTGGTATTTTGTCATTCTCTAATGTGAAATTTCTTATCGCAAGCATCCTTGGTTCAACGTATCTTGCATAATAATAGCTGCCCCCAGTTAAGCCTATAACCCCTAAAACACTACGCAAACTGTTCTTAATAAACTTGCGCCTTGTTAATTTCATATGGTGACCTCTCCTCTAAATTCTTGGTCATTATACCACGAATTCTATGATTCAACCTTCATAACATGCCTATTAGAAAATATTTCTTTAAAAATGAACAGGAATTCATTTTTTTATGTTGAATGTAATGAGAGAGAAGAGTTAGGAGGTCATTGGAATGAAAAATCAAGTAGTCATTGTAACAGGAGGGTCCAGTGGAATGGGCCTTTATATGGCAAAACGGTTCTTAGATGAAGGAGCAAAAGTGGCAATTACAGGCCGAAACATGGAGCGGCTGGAAGAAGCGAAACGACAGATTGCAGAAGGAAAAGAAGAACATCTGTTATTGGTTCAAATGGATGTGCGGGAAGTTGAAGATGTTAAGCGAATGGTTGATAAAACGCATGAAGCCTTCGGAAGAATCGACCATCTTGTCAATAATGCAGCAGGAAATTTCATAGTGCCTGCTGAAAAGCTCTCGCCTAATGGTTGGAATTCAGTCATCAATATCGTACTGAATGGCACATTCTACTGCAGTCAGGCGGTCGGTAATTACTGGATTGAAAACAAGATTAAAGGATCGATTTTAAATATGGTTGCTACGTACGCGTGGAATGCCGGGGCTGGGGTTATTCATTCCGCATCAGCTAAAGCGGGAGTACTAGCGATGACCCGTACTCTTGCTGTGGAGTGGGGGAAAAAGTATGGCATCCGAGCGAATGCCATTGCACCCGGACCAATTGAACGGACGGGGGGAGCAGATCGGCTATTTGAATCAGAAGAAGCTGCGAAACGCACCTTAAGTTCAGTGCCGCTTGGGAGGTTAGGAACACCAGAAGAGATTGCAGGACTTGCACGGTTTATCTTGTCTGAAGAGGCATCTTACATGAATGGGGAAGTAGTTACCCTGGATGGCGGCCAGTGGCTGAACAAGTTCCCATTTTAGTAAAAGATCGACTTACTATTGAAAAGGAGTATAGTTTTTCTAATACATTGGAGAAGTTAGGAAAAGCTCATTCGTAAACAAAAAACTAATAATGGGGAGGACTATATCTTGAAATAAGATATAGTCCCTTTTTAGTAAGAAAAGATTTATACCCGTGATTTGTAAAATAGAACCCCATTATTCAACTATCGCCTCCTTATCCTTAAGACTTAGATTCGAGAGAATAGCTTTGTTTAGATGGGGGGTGTTTCCGTTACCTAGTCATCTGGAGAGGTGGTCGGGGAAATGGCTCGCTTCCCAGCCATACCATTCCCGCAGGAGTCTCCCCATTTCCCTTCTCACCTTGCTATTTTTTGGTGGAACGGAAACGTATGCAAAAGTAGAAACAGTCCATTTAGTACAGATGATTCACTATGGAAATGTATTCGTTTATCCTGTCAGAATAGGAATGATTTCAAGATGCTTTTATCATAGAAATTCAACTAGCCTCACTCTAATACTGTAACTAGGTGGGTTTGAGAGATTAATGACAGCTGGGATGGCTGGAAAATGACGAGACTCCCAATTTAAATGTAGAAGCGCCTTGAACAGCGGCGTATGGACTGGACTGAGCTGGAGGAGATAAAGGAAACACGAAGAACGAAGCAATTCGATGTTGACTTATCGTACAGAAGCGAGGGAAGTCTCACTAGCCGCTAGGCGCTGGAACTGGATAGAACAAGGGAGAAGGACCCAGGCGAGACCCCACAGTGAGCGCAGCGAATGAGGAGGCTCGGCAGTCCCCCCACAGGAAAGCGAGTTATTTTCCAGCCATCCCTAACACTTTTACAGTTACGAACCGAAGTTATCTCGAAATCAAGTCTTCAAGATAACTGCTATTTAATTGAACAACGATGATGAACTAAATAGTTATATTAAAATAGAATTTTTCTGTTATAAATCGACATTTACAGGGTATTAAGACAACGCGTGGGAAACCAAATAAAAATAGAGGAGGATTCCATGAGAAAGAAAAACTTGATTGACTATGGGATTTTTGTTCCTTCGTTAATCATTATCATCGCCATCAGTATACCGTTTACGTTATATGAAGCGGAGTCACTGAAACTATTAAATTCTATATTTGATTATATTGTAGAAGTGTTCAGCTGGGGATATCTATGGTACGGGGTCATACTCGTTGCAGCAGGACTATATTTTTCGTTTTCCAAATATGGTCAAGTTGTTCTTGGTGATCCAAAAGAGAAGCCCCGATTTACACTTTTCGAATATGCCTCCATTTTAATCGCCATGGGAGTTGGATCGACCATCATGCGTACAGGGATGTTGCAGTGGACGTCTGTAGCAAACGATCCTCCAGCTGGAGTAGAACCTGGGTCGACAGAAGCTCTGTTATGGGGAAACGCCTATAGCATGTTTCTCTGGGGGTTCCAGGTTTTTGCCATTTTCGTAATGATCGCTCCTGCGATGGGGTATATTTTGCATGTCCGCAAACGGCCATTAATGAGAATTTCAGAAGCCTGTCGAGTTATTTTTGGAGATAAACTGACAGATGGGTGGGCAGGAAAAGTACTTGATATTCTTTTTTTAGTCAGTATATTGGCTGGTGCTTCTGTTACGCTAGGGCTTGGAGCTCCAATAATTACACATAACTTATCCGCATTATTAGGAATGGACGTGACATTTGGAATGACCATCATTGTCACGATTATTTGGGTATTCTTGTTTTCACTGAGTGCATACTTAGGAATAGAAAAAGGAATCAAACGCTTAAGTACTTGGAATATGTACTTGGCGGGAATATTTGCTGTATTCATTCTTATTGCCGGACCAGGCGTGTTCATCTTAAATTATTTTTCAGATAGTGTTTATTTTCTATTGTCTAAATACTTGAACATTTCTCTTAACACGGGTTCCGTGTACGAAGGAAAAGCTTCTCATATTCAAAGTAATACGGTTTTTTGGTATGCCTACAGTGCCACATGGGCTATGCTGCACAGTGTGTTTGCGGCAAAAATCTCAAGAGGAAGAACGATTAAGGAAATGATTCTTACGTATCTCCTTGCTCCTACACTAATTTCATGGATTGCAACTGGAGTACTTGGAGGACTAGGTGTGCACAGATATTTGAATGGAGATCTTTCTGTATTAAATTTAGTTAAAGAAAATGAAAGAATGGCAGCTATTCCTGAAATTTTATCTACTTTGCCAATTGCCGAGTTTTCCATTATTGTTTTCATGATTGTCGCGCTTATCTTCTTAACAACGACGCTTGATTCCACCACATATACGGTAGCAGCGTACACAAGTACAAGGGATATGAGTAAGTTTGAACCGCCGAAAGTGCTGCGAATTGTCATTGCGGCTGTTATTACAATAATGGCACTAGTGTTGATGAGAATTGGGGGTCTACCACCTCTTGAAGTGATTTCAGGATTGATGGGACTGCCGATCATCATCGTCCAATTTTTACTTATCTATGCTGCGAAGAAGATGATAGATGTCGATCAGGCATGGAAGACTAACGTGAGAAGTTAAAAGCACAAATTCTAGTTAAATATTTTAGTGATAGAAGCCTTTTCTAGTAAAGGAGGCGGATGTACAAGCGTTTTCTCTTCTATTTCATAGATTATTAAATGTAAGCGACGTCACTTACTATCCACTATCTATGAAATGAAAGGGGAAAACGTAATGGGCTTAATTGCTGTAGTTATCGCGCTTTTATTACTGGTCGCGTTATTAGTTGCTGTTCTTTTAGGTACACCTGAGCAACAGCAATATATCATGGAAAGCATCCAAAATATATTAGATACAATTGGATCATAGAAAAAGGTTAATCCGGGAAAACATCGATGCGATCGATGTTTCCCCTTTTTTTGGAAGGTACACTTAACTCGATTATGAATACACAAGATTTTTGGAATGAACCACTCTACAGCCACCATATATTTAATTGGGAGGTGAAGACTTATGAAGACGTATAAGGAAAGTGCCCAATTTGAGCATATGTTCTGGTTACAAATCCTTGGCGATCATGCACGCTTCATTCGGGATGCATTATATCCATCAGAAGATGAAGCGATTCAAAAGGCAAAAAAATATGTTGAAGTGTTTGATCAATCCTTAAAAGCCGCCCGTAATAATCAGATGGGGGAGATCCAAGAGTTTACTAATCAGGTAGGTAAAGTTGTACGGGAGTTTCGTAAGTTTAAGCTTTCATTACTTGAACGTCAGTTGAAAGGTGAGGTGGGTATCCACTTATCTCCTACTTTTTTCAATCATATGGTTAATGAACTTGAGGAGTATTTATTAGTCATTGGCTTTCTTGGCAAAGGAGATCTTCCACCGGTTTTTCATGAACTGCATCACCATATGTTATGGTTATTGGATGCCTCAGGCCACGCAGGTGCAATCAATGATCAGTTAGATGGAGTAGAGAAACGCATGAAAAAGAAGAGTGAAGAATTCACGAAGCATTTTGAGCAATTTTATTTAAAATCGGTAGAACTAACCGGTTATTTACGAACGAACTTGGAATCATTTCCTGCCCTTAGAAGGTTTAATAGTGACGTAGAACTGGAAATGAAGTTGTTTAAAACTTTTCTCAGCGAGTTAGAAGAAATGGAACTATCCGAAACTTTGTTAGGTACATTTTCGGGATTAATGGCGGACCACATGTTTCGTGAAGAATGCTATTACTTGTATAAACTGGCGGAATCGACGCATAAGCCTTATCCTTCTTGTGACCCGGCAAAACCAAGGACAGAGGATCCTATTTAGAAACTACTTAAAGATACATAGCCATCTAAACTCTCATCTATTTGAGGTGGGTTTTTTTTATTAGAAAAAACAGCTAAGGTCTTTTTAGACTTAGCTGCAGGACATATATTATTTGATGTGTTTTAGTTCACGGTTCATTTTTTTAGATATATTTTTGAAATACAGGTAAAAGCAAATCCAACTAACCGCATAGATGAAAATAGCGACCGAAAAAAACATCAGTATGTTCTTAAATTGCAGCGGAATCCAGCCAAATCCTAGTGATAAGATAAAATAAAGAATGGTGACAGTGGTGAAATGGAGAATAGTTTGTATGGCAAGATTTAATGACCTGATTTCAAAGTAGAGAGGAGAAACCGTAAACAACCAGGCACATAGGATATAACCGGCTGAATCTTTTATGAACTGCTTACCATCAAGCATGTTCCCCTCTCCGAAGATTACTGTGGCATAGGTCACTACTACAGTGACGAACGCTCCAAAGAAAATCCCCATCATACTTTTAAATAAAAAGGTTTTCATTTACTCTCCCTCCTGTTCATTTTTAATACTTCCTTAATTTTTCCAACGTAGTGTCTAGAGGCATACTCTTTCACGCCAGATTTAAAGTTAACGCATAAAGTTCCATGGAAAGATGGCTCAAAATGGCTGATTTCATAGAGGTTTGCAATAACGGATTTTGATAGTCGTATAAAACGGTGCGCAGGGAGAAGTTGTTCCAATTCATACAACTTTTCTTTTATTTTAAAATCCCCGCGTGCTGTTAGGGCGTGTACATAGTCCCCTTTAGCATGAAAGAAATGAATTTCCTCAGGCTTAAGGATGTGCTGCCTCTCCCCATCTTTGCCAAGGATAAACTCTATTTTTCTTTCATTAAGATAATTAAGGATCTCTTTAATAGAGTCGTTAACTTCCTTGCAGTGAATCGTAACCGTAGTTTCTTCGTGTGTACCATCTACGTCAAGTAAAACCTTCATTCACTAATCCCTCCTTGCTTGACACTATCTAAAGTTAGTATAGTTCGACCCTTATGAATTGTCACCATAATGAAGTTAAGACACAGATAAGTAGCGGTATGTTGTCAGAATCATTGTCCATCCTTACTTAAGAAAATGTGTGCGTAGAGGAATAATGAAATACTTTTATTTCGAAATAAATTGTTTAGTAGTATTTGGAAGTGGGAATTAAGTTGTAATAAATGGAAATTAGTCAATCTTGGGATGATGTTAAAAAAGTTTGTTTGCTGCTCGTACATAAAGGAGGGGTAAGGCTTCACCACAACATGTTGGTTGGTCTTTGCTTGGTTTAGATTGGGTTTTACTAAATGCTCAAAACAATAGGAGGTACCAAGTTGATGAGTAACAATCGTGCGGTGGCATATACAGGAAATGGCGGAGTTACGGTAAAAGATATTGACTTTCCAGAATTGGTTTTACGGGACGGTCCTGGTGTTAACCCTCAAAATGTCGGTCGTAAGTGTGAACATGGGGTGATTTTAAAAGTCGTTTCCACAAACATTTGCGGCAGTGACCAGCATATGGTGCGTGGTCGGACAACAGCTCCTGAAGGTCTTGTGCTTGGCCATGAAATAACAGGGGAAGTCATTGAGACCGGGCGCGATGTAGAGTTTGTGAAAAAAGGTGATTTAGTTTCGGTTCCATTTAATATTGCTTGTGGCCGCTGCCGAAATTGTATAGAAGGAAATACACATATTTGTTTACACGTTAATCCTGATCGTCCTGGATCTGCTTACGGTTATGTCGACATGGGCGGATGGGTAGGAGGACAAGCAGAATATGTGATGGTTCCCTATGCAGATTTTCAAGTGTTAAAATTTCCGGACAAAGATGAGGCAATGGAAAAAATGCTCGATTTAACAATGCTCTCAGATATTTTCCCCACGGGCTTCCATGGTGCCTATAGCGCTGGGGTGAAAATGGGTTCCACGGTATATATCGCAGGGGCTGGTCCCGTTGGATTGGCAGCTGCTCATTCCGCGCAACTATTAGGAGCATCTACCGTAATCGTAGGAGATCTTATTGATGAGCGACTCCAACAAGCCCAAAGTTTTGGCTGTGAGACTATTAATATCAGTAAGCACGATAATATAACTGAACAAATCGATCAAATACTTGGAGTGCCTGAAGTAGATGCTGCCGTCGACTGTGTTGGGTTTGAAGCCCATGGGCACAATCACCAAGAAGCTCCAGCAACTGTGCTCAATTCAATTATGAAAGCGACTCGCGCTGGCGGAGGTTTAGGTATCCCGGGTTTATATGTAACGGAAGATCCAGGAGCTTCAGATGAAGATGCAAGACGTGGAGCGTTGAAATTAGATTTCGGGTTAGGATGGGCAAAAGCCCAAAGTTTTGTAACCGGACAGACGCCAGTTATGCGATATCATAGAGGATTGATGAAGTCGATATTAAAAGGCAAAGCAACTATTGCTAAAGCCGTAAATGCCACGGTGATCGGTCTCGAAGACGCTCCTCGCGGATATGATGAGTTTGATAGTGGTGTGGCTAAGAAATTTGTATTAGATCCTCATGGACTGCTGAAAAACTAAATGCAAATATTATTTATCAAATGTATTAAAAGACACGCTTTCTCAGAGCGTGTCTTTTCTGCTTTATTAAAGGAAAGGTACCTGGCAACTTGCATAAATAATACGGAATCATCTTAAACTTCTATTTAAAAGACAGGCTCAAATCTCTTCTGATAGTAAGGGTGATACAAATAATACAATGGATAACCTGAAGTATAAAAGTACTGGATAAGCGGTCCGGCAAAAACGGCTCCTGCTATCGTCCCTAGTCCGACGGGGCCTCCAATCAAGAGAGCACTTGTAGAGGTAGTTACCGCGACAGAAGTCTGGCTCATACGGAGACTGATGTTAAACCTTTTTGCGATAGCAAGAAACAGTTGGTCCACAGGTGCTCTTGGAAGCTGTGGCAGGATATAGATGGCTACTCCTAATGCACTGAAACTAATTCCGATTACCATCGTTATCACCTGAAGAGCAAATGGTGCTGAGACTAGGCTCATGTTTTTAAAGACGATTTCTACCCCAAAATCTAAGATCAGACCTTCTCAGACGAGTGGCATGATCGCTCTTACTTCCGGTTTTTGTTTAGTCAGCCAACTATTAATGAAAATGAAGAGAAGCTGAAAAAGCGCATACCAGATCCCGACGGTAAAGCCAAACCGATCAGATAGCCCTGTAAACAGGGCTGTCCAGAAACCTGCACCTAGTGTAGCGTTGATTAATAGGGCCACACCAAAAAAATTAATAACCATTCCTAGTATATAAATAGACATTCGATAGATCATTTTACCCGGAACTTTCTTATACATATCGAGCATGGAATTTTATTATTCGGCAATTTTATTAGTCGTGGAAATGCGGGTCAATAGTTTTTATGAACTTTATTACAGGTTGCAAAATAATAAAGGCAGGTTTTATTTAAACAATTTGAGATTAGAAGATAATGAATGAAATATGGAGGTGCTTGGTTGCTAATTTCTTTTGAATAAGCGAGTGTCATAAAATAGTAAAGCGATCTATACTTCATGGTATAGATCGCTATTTTTATGGGTAAAGATGAAAGAAAAGAGCCATTTAGATTGAAGAAAGTTGGGAGCACATGAAATCTAAACATAAACATTTGCCCGCTTATATTGTAGATGAATTTAAAGAACTGGATAAAGTCACCAAGCCGCTTTTCAAAAAAATGAGAGGATATGCATTACTATCTTTCATCGCAATACCTATTTCTTTCATTAATATACTTAGTTTATTTTTAGCTGGAAAGACAGAACCCATTTACATCTTTCCTCTCCTCTTCTTTAGTATCGTAGGTGCGTTTGGACTTGCCCTTCAAAGAGAAGTTAAATTTCTATATAAAGAAATTCAAGCCACAAGTGTTCAATTCATTAAGGAACGAATTCGAAAAACCGAAGTCATGCATGAACATAAAAGAAAAAATTACATGGAATTGATTGTAAAGGAGCCCTTTTCTTCGATAAACCTCTTTGCTGAGTTTTTAGAGGAAGAGCGGCGGCTGAAGACAGATAAGTAATTCCTTATAATAAAAAATGCTCAGACGTATGCCTGAGCATTTTTTCATTAAATGATATAAAAGAAGATAGAGAAAAAATGGAGTATTGATCCTCCAAGAACAAACAAGTGCCAGACCATGTGGTGATAGGTAAAGCTTCGCCATACGTAAAAAATGGCGCCTATGGAGTACATCACCCCACCGACAACTAGATAAGTAATTCCGGCCGCTGGAACTTCAGCGGTCAATGGGCCCCATGCAAGGATGATTTGCCATCCCATCAGCACGTAAAAAACGGTGGATAGGATAACGAATTTTTTCACAAAGAACACTTTAAATATGATCCCAAGTATCGCCATTCCCCAGACGATACCGAACAGCGTCCATCCGAGGGTACTTCTTAGTGGGACGAGTAAAATCGGAGTGTAGGTTCCTGCGATAAACAAATAAATGGCTGAATGGTCAAAAATTTCAAAGAGATCTTTGGCTTTTCCTGGGGGGAAACTATGAACGAGCGTCGAAGATACATAAAGTAAAAGCATCGTGATTCCATAAATCGTTACAGAGACTAAATGCCAGGCATTCCCTTCAATACTTGCAAAAACAATTAAGAGAACAAGCATCGCTACGCTTAATATCGCACCGATGCCGTGGGTAATCGCGTTGGCGATTTCTTCGCGTTTTGAAAATGTATGAGTGGTCATAATTCTAATTCAGCTCCAATATCGGTGGATTGTTTCCATTATACGCCTTAGAAAAAACTTATCAAAGGAAAAAATCATTTTACAGGTTTATCCAGTTGGATGCCCGGGGTAAAGAATAGGGCTAAAGAGTTTGTAAGGAGAGGTTTGTCGGAATTTGCAGGTCGAGATTTGTTTCGATGTATGTTAAACTATTCATGGTTCACAAGAGCGTCTCTAACTGCTCCTTCAGTTGCTCGATATAAAGGAGTGAAAGATTACTATGGTAAGTTTAGAAAAAGAAAGATTGGAACTTGATATTCCTCAGGTATCTGATATTATGATACCTTCTGAGAAAGTGGCCCACGTACAAGTAGGAAATCCTTTGGAACATGCTTTGCTTGTCCTTGTAAAATCTGGATACTCAGCTGTTCCGGTTCTTGACCCTACGTATAAATTTCAAGGGGTTATTAGCAAAACAAAAATTCTAGAAGAAACATTGGGGATTGAAGACTTTGAACTTAACCGGCTATCGGAAATTCAAGTTAAAGAAATTATGGACACAGATGTACCTTGTCTGAATTTAGACGATAATATGATTGATGCCCTGCATAAATTAATTGATTTTCCTTTTGTTTGTGTTACAAACGAGGATGGAGAATTTGATGGAATCGTAACTCGCCGGACGATTTTGAAGCAGTTTAGTAAGCATTATCACGAAACACTTAAACATCTATTAAACGACAACGACTAATGAATAAACCTATGTTAGAATAGATGGCATCATCATGATGCCATCTATTTTTTTGGATGAAGGGGAAAGTCTATGGAAGATCGATACATAAAAAATCGTGGTTATGTGTTAGCTTCGATTATGCTTGCAATGTTTTTAGCAGCGATAGAAGCGACCATCGTTTCTACAGCGATGCCAAGCATCGTTTCAGACTTAGGCGGTTTCAGTTTATATAGCTGGGTATTTTCAGCTTATTTACTGACAAATGCAGCAACGGTATTGTTGTTCGGACGCCTCTCTGATATCTTCGGGCGTAAACCCATATTCCTTACTGGAATAGGTTTGTTCCTTGTAGGAGCTGTCTTATCTGCAATGGCCCCATCCATGAAGGTGCTCATTGGGGCGAGATTAATCCAGGGTCTAGGTGCGGGTGCCTTAATGCCCATTGCAACAACCATCGTAGGAGACATTTATACAAAGGAAGAGCGCGCGAAAATTCAAGGCTATCTTGCAAGTGTCTGGGGGATCTCTGCAGTAACAGGACCAGCACTTGGAGGGTTTTTCGTTGATATTTTAAGTTGGCATTATGTGTTTTGGATGAACATACCTCTTGGCCTCCTTGCCATGGTAGGAATCATTTACTTCTTCGACGAGAAAGTCACTAAAGAAAAGCGCTCGGTGGACGTAGCTGGTTCATTTTGGGTGGTTCTCACAGTTAGTTCGATCATGGTTGTTCTAGTTGAAGGGGGAGTCAGAATAGCATGGGTTTCCTTTCCAATGCTGATTTTACTTATTGTTGCAGTGGGAGGATTTCTCTTATTCATGCAGCAGGAACGGAAAGCACAGGAACCAATGATGCCTTTTCATATATGGTCGATTCCATCAATACGTTATGCTAACCTTACTTCATTAACAACAGGGATGATCCTTATTGGTGTGTCGAGTTATCTCCCTGCATTTGTTCAGGGCGTGATGGAACAGCCTGCCATAATTGCTGGATTTACGTTAACTACAATGTCCATCGGCTGGCCTATTGCCTCGACTTCCGCAGGTCACCTTTTATTAAAGATAGGATTTAGACCGACCTCGATCCTTGGAGGGGTTTCATTAATTATCGGGGGAATTCTTTTTTCCATGTTAAGTCCGGAAAAAGGACCATGGTTTGCGGCATCTGGATCTCTGTTTATTGGTATTGGGATGGGACTCTCATCCACTTCGTTTATCGTATCCATCCAGAATAGTGTGGGATGGAAAACGCGTGGAATTGCCACCGCAACAAATATGTTCATGCGTACAATCGGAAGTGCGATCGGTGCTGCTCTTTTAGGGGGGATTTTGAATGGGAGGATCAAGGCGAGTATTGAAGATTCCAGTCTGCCTGATTCCTATACTGTCGATTCCACGAATGAGCTGCTCAAGGAAGCAGATAGAGAAGCACTTGGCTCAAAAGCTCTAAATATATTACAGGACGCCTTAGCCAGCGGGCTGCATATGGTATATATAGGTTTGTTAGTCTTAGCGATTATCAGTTTCTTTTTAATCCTGAAATTACCTAAACAAGAAGATTGAAAATAGTCATAATCCTTTGATAAAGTAAAGGGTGAAAGATTTTATCAGTACATAAGGAGGACGTTGTTGTGAAACAAATGGATGCTAATGAAATTATCTCTTTCATTTCAAATAGTGAAAAGTCCACGCCGGTAAAAGTATATGTCAAAGGTGAAAAACTTGAGGGTATTGACTTCGGTGAACAAGTTCAAGACTTTATCAGCGGAAAATCAGGTGTTTTGTTCGGAGAGTGGAAAGTCATTCAGCCGCTTCTTGAAGCGAATGCCGACCAAATTGATGACTATGTGATTGAGAACGACCGTAGGAATTCTGCTATTCCATTACTTGATTTGAAAAAGGTTAACGCTCGAATTGAGCCTGGTGCTGTCATCCGTGATCAAGTTGAAATCGGAGATGGAGCGGTCATTATGCTTGGGGCCATGATCAACATTGGATCAGTAGTAGGTGAAGGAACGATGATTGATATGAACGTCGTTCTTGGTGGCCGTGCAACGGTAGGGAAAAATTGTCATATCGGAGCTGGAGCAGTTCTAGCGGGAGTCATTGAACCGCCTTCTGCTAAACCTGTCGTTATTGAGGACGGAGTAGTAATCGGCGCAAATGCTGTTGTGTTGGAAGGGGTTACTGTAGGAGAAGGGGCTGTGGTAGCCGCCGGATCGATTGTAACAGCAGATGTACCTCCTAACACATTGGTTGCTGGAACGCCTGCAAAAGTGATTAAAGAAATCGATGATCAAACGAAATCGAAGACTGAAATCAAACAAGAGCTACGCAAATTAGATAATTAAACGGTAAGGCCTTGCTTATGAGCAAGGCTTTTCTTTTAAGGGAGAGATACAGGTGAAAAACGAGAATTTAATCAAAATACGGAGAGAGTTGCACCGAATTCCGGAGCTTGGTTTTCAGGAATTCAAAACTCAGCGGTATTTGTTAGATTATATAGAAAAGCTTCCCCAGGAACATCTAACTGTGGAAACATGGGAAACAGGGATCATTGTAAAAGTAGAAGGAACAGTCGGTGGACAAACGATCGGCTATCGAGCCGATATTGACGGGTTGCCTCTCACAGAAGAAACCGGCTATGCCTTCACATCGGATCATAAAGGTCAGATGCACGCCTGCGGGCATGATTTTCATATGACAATTGCCTTAGGAGCTTTGACACGATTAGCAGAACATCCTGCAGAGCACCATTGCGTTTTTTTGTTCCAGCCTGCAGAAGAAGGACCAGGCGGAGCAGAACCGATGATGCAATCTGACGTGATGAAAAAATTTAGACCAGATAAAATCTTTGCCTTGCACATTGCTCCTGACTTACCCGTAGGAACGGTTTCTACAAAGCCAGGACTCTTATTTGCGAACACAAGCGAACTATTTATAGACTTTTCAGGAAAAGGTGGCCATGCGGCGTTTCCTCATCTAACCCATGATATGGTAATAGCTGCCAGTTCTTTTTTATCTCATTTACAGCAAATCGTAGCCCGGAGAGTAGACCCTTTGGATAGTGCTGTCATTACAATAGGAAAAATCGAAAGCGGTACTGTACAAAACATCATTGCCCAATCAGCAAGGCTTGAAGGTACCATACGGACTTTATCACCCGAATCAATGGATAGTGTGAAAATAGAAATTGAAAAAATTGCCAAAGGGTATGAGATCGCTAATGATTGTCAAATTTCTATTGACTATGGTTCTACTTACCATCAAGTATTCAACGATGCAGCTGCAGTTGATGCATTTCAAACCCTTGTAGAGGATACAGATTATACTTACCAACAAGCAAAAATGGCGATGACTGGAGAAGATTTCGGGTACATGTTAAAGGAAATACCAGGGTTTATGTTCTGGCTTGGGGTCGACTCAGAAGCAGGGCTCCATCAGTCAACACTCACTCCCAAAGAAGAGGCCTTAACTGTAGGTGTCGATATTGTAGAGCTGGGGCTCAGAAAACTATAAAGCGTAAACATGAATACCTTTATGCTGAAAGTAAACACTAGAGGTGTACGTTTACTCTAGGCAGGAGGTGGATGTTGTGAAAAAGATAGGAATTGAACAGAATTTAAGTGATATACGTTCAGCGCTACAGCAAAAAGGGTATGAATTAGTAGAACTTAAAAATCAGGAGGACGCTGCTGGCTGTGATTGCTGTGTCATTTCAGGTCAAGATCAGAATGTCATGGGGGTCATGGATGCGGAGACACAAGGCTCTGTCATTAGCGCTCATGGCCGCACTGCGGATGAGATTTGTCAAGAAATTGATAGTCGTTTCTCCTGATAGCCATTTGGGGGCTTTTGCCTCCAGTACATAGATAGGGAGAGAGATGTTATGGAAACTACGATTAAGCTTTTAGCTGTAGCCATATTAATTATTTTAACCGCTTTTTTTGTGGCAAGTGAATTCTCAATTGTAAAGGTAAGAAAAACAAGACTGGAAGCCAGGGCAGCTGAAGGTGATAAAAAAGCTAAAAATGCATTAAAATTAACAAAAAATTTGGATTATTATCTTTCAGCGTGTCAACTTGGAATTACGATTACTGCTTTAGGTTTAGGTTGGCTTGGGGAGCCAACTCTAGTGGTCCTTCTTAACCCCTTATTAGAAGGGTTTGAACTGCCTTCTGGATTGACTCATACGATAAGTTTTGGTATTTCGTTCTTTGTCATTACTTTCTTACATGTCGTTTTAGGAGAATTGGCTCCTAAAACTCTAGCCATTCAAAAAGCCGAAAGAATCACGCTTTTACTAGCTAGGCCATTAATCTTGTACAGTAAATTGATGTACCCTTTAATATGGCTGCTTAATGGATCGGCAAACGTCCTTGTTAGACTGTTTGGGTTTCAGACCGCCAAAGAATCAGATGAAGTCCACTCAGAAGATGAATTAAGGTATATTTTGACCCAAAGCTACCAGCAAGGGGAAATCAATCGTTCTGAATACACGTACGTTGATCGCATTTTTGAATTTGATAACAGGACAGCGAAAGAAATTATGATTCCAAGGACTGAAATGGCCGTGCTGGATATCAACGATTCAATCTCAACAAACATCCGTGTAATGAGAAATAATCGCTATACGAGATATCCTGTTGTGGATGACGATAAAGACCACATTTTAGGCATTATTCATATGAAAGAATTCTTTTACGAAGATGTGGAACAGCAAGGAACCCTTAAACCGTTTCTTCGCCCTGCCCTCAAGGTATTTGAAAATGTCCCTATTAATGATCTTCTTGTTAAAATGAAGAAAGAGCGTACTCATCTCGCAGTTCTAATGGATGAATATGGAGGAACCGCAGGTATTGTAACAGTGGAAGACATTATTGAGGAAATTGTGGGAGAAATACGGGATGAATTCGATGATGGTGAAGAGCGTGAGATTAAGCGCTTGAAAAATGGTCATTACCTATTAGAAGGTAAAACATCTATTGCGGATATTAATGAGTTTTTCGATGTTGAGCTAAGCCATGAAGATATCGATACTATTTCCGGCTGGATTTATACTAAGGATTACGATGCGAAAGAAGGCACGGTTGTAAGCGGAGAAGAGCTGCAATTTAAAATCCTTGATATGGAAAACGGACAAATAAAAAAAGTCGAAGTATGGGAAGATGCAGAATAAGAAAGAGCCCGGTTATAGAACCGGGCTTTCACTGTGTCAATGGGTGTTATTCGCTTTCGTTTTTGTGTACATAGACTTGATGTGGATACGGGATTTCGATGCCTGCTTCATCCAGAGCTTCTTTCATTGCTTTTCTTAAGTCACGCTCAACTCCCCACTGTTCCATATTCTCCGTTTTACCAAGAATACGGATAACAACATCAGAAGAGCCAAGGCTTTGAACACCAAGGACATCAGGTCCTTCTTTGAAACGCTCATCTTCCGTGAAACGATCAGCAACTTCTTTAAGTACAGTCATCGCTTCATCAATGTTTTCATCGTAACCAATGCCAATATCGACAAGGGCACGCATGTTTCCGCGCGAGTGGTTAGCTACCCCTGAAATGTTACGGTTAGGTATGAAATTTAAAGTGCCATCAAAACTGCGTATTTTTGTTGTACGAATACCTACTTCTTCAACGACTCCATCATAGCCGCCAGCTGTAACATAATCATCCACTTCAACTTGACGCTCTAGAAGAATGAAGAAACCGGTAACGACATCTGAAACTAAACCTTGTGCGCCAAACCCGATTGCCAAGCCCACTATACCTGCACCGGCAAGAAGAGGGCCAATATTAATACCAATCGTGCTTAGAAGCATAATCACTAGTATGAAAAATAGCGAGTAGGAGAATATATTAACAGTAAGTTTTTGAAGTGTCTTGTTTCTTCTTTCAGACAGCTTCCTCTGTGAACTCATTCGGTTAATAGCTGCTTCGATTGCTTTCGTTCCTATTGGTTTAATAATTGCAAAGGCGATAAGTAAAACAAGTATTTTTAAACCGCCAGTGATCAGCCATTCTACAACCACAGAGGGGTTGAAGACAAAGCCTTCTTCAAATAGATTCATAATTGAACTCCTTTCCAATTAGCTTAAATGTCCTTTTAATAGAATATCGGAATAGTGTACAGGTTTTCAATTAATAATGTAAAATAAATCAAGATTATTGTCGAAAAAATCTTTTATGCAAATGATTTTACTTTCTTGACTAAATATTGTTTAATGAGAACCAAATGCATCCATACTAGTAGAATGAGCAGGTAAACACCTAATTTTCAGCAAATTAAATTTACTATTACTTAACATTGACTATAATCAGCCCGCTCGTTATACTAGAGTATGTGAGAAAAAATACATGAACAATTTTTTCGGAGGGATTTTCAAATGGCAGAACGTATGGTAGCAAAACAAGCACCACGCTTTGAAATGGATGCAGTGCTTCCTAACAAAGAATTCGGTAAAGTATCTCTTGAAGAGAACATGAAAAACGACAAATGGACAGTCCTTTTCTTCTACCCAATGGACTTCACATTTGTATGCCCGACTGAAATCACGGCGCTTTCTGATCGTTTCGATGAATTCGAAGATCTGGATGCAGAAGTGATCGGGGTATCTACAGATACAATCCACACACACTTAGCGTGGATCAACACTTCTCGCGAAGACAATGGTCTCGGTGACCTTCAATATTCTCTAGCTGCAGATACGAATCATAAAGTATCCCGCGACTATGGTGTACTTCTTGAAGATGAAGGTGTAGCTCTTCGTGGACTATTCATTATTAGCCCGGAAGGTGAACTTCAGTATCAAGTTGTAAACCACAACAACATTGGCCGTGATGTAGACGAAACTCTACGTGTGCTTCAAGCACTTCAAACTGGCGGTCTTTGCCCAGCAAACTGGAAGCCAGGTCAAGAAACCCTATAAGCTTCAGTTGAATTGAATTACAAGTTTCTAGGGTCTAACCATGAGCGTTAGACCCTTTTCTCTACCTATTAAAAAGGAGGATGATCTTCATGAAACTAAGATCACCAATGCCAGAGCTGCCAGAAGCAACCGCGTGGCTTAACAGCGAACCACTTAAGAAAGAGGATTTAGTCGGAGGAAAGCCTACATTGATTCACTTCTGGTCTGTCAGTTGTGGACTATGTAAAGAAGCGATGCCTAACGTTAATGAATTTCGTGATGAGTATAAAGACGATTTAAATGTCATCGCTGTTCACATGCCACGCTCTGAGAAAGATTTGGACCTTGATCAAATTAAACAAGTAGCGGAAGAACATGGAATAACCCAACCGATTTACGTAGATAACCAGCACGCGTTAACAGACGCGTTCGAAAACCAATACGTGCCTGCATACTATGTATTTGATGAAGAAGGAAATCTGCGTCACTTCCAGGCAGGCGGTGGAGGTATGAAAATGCTTCGTAAGCGAGTGAACCGTGTATTAGGCGTCAACCAAAAATAATCGAATGTTTTAAAAGCAATCCCCATAATAGTAGAGGGATTGCTTTTTTTTTTGTTACTATAGTTTTTCTATTTAGAGAGCTGTTTTTCAAAAGGAAACAAAATTACATAACTAGCGTTAAAAAATCTTAATGAATCAAAATAGCCTCACAATCCTGAATATTCAGTTCGTGAGAGGACACGCGTGTTCAGCTAAGTACATTCCTGGACTATCGGCATTTGACGATAGTTACACCGACCTCCCTGGGATCTAAACTAGAATGCTGAGATAGAAGATACAACAAAGGAATGAAGGGAGACTCAGACCATAGGATGAAATCGATAAAATTTTGGAAAAATTGAATCAAATGGGTGGAAAAATATTTCGATACCCGATATATTAGTAATTACGTTAAAAATTATTTTGGAGGAGGGAGACCTTTGAATACCTTTAAAAAGTTAAAGCAGTTTTATTGGCCTAATAAAAAGTTTTTCCTATGGTCGTTGTTTTCACTGCTTTTTGTAACAGCGATAACGGTTGTTTATCCTATCGTACTGCAAAGAACAATTGATGACGTAATAATAAGAGAGCAATACAACCTAATCCCTTACATTAGTGCTATATTTATCATTTTGATGATTGTCAAAGGTGTCGCCACATACTTTCACCAATACTTAGGGGATTATTTTGGGATTCGCTCTGTGTATTCCTTGCGTGATGAACTTTATCAGAAACTTCAGCGTCTGTCTTTCAAATATTACGATAATGCGAAAACCGGTGACTTAATGTCACGTTTGACAGCAGATGTAGAAGGTTTCCGCTTTTTTCTTTCCTTTGGATTTTCTGAATTGATAAGAATCTTCCTATTAATATTCATCAGTTTAAGCGTCATGTTTTACTATTCCCCTCCGCTAGC
This sequence comes from Halobacillus mangrovi, assembly GCF_002097535.1. GTDB lineage: Bacteria > Bacillota > Bacilli > Bacillales > Halobacillaceae > Halobacillus > Halobacillus mangrovi_A. The sequence goes on along the minus strand of NZ_CP020772.1, from coordinate 2,573,037 downwards.
CTTAGTGACTATGGCTGTCATGCCGTTTTTAGCTATCGTTGTTTATAGGTTTGACCGCCGTGTTCACCCTGCATTCCGTAAAATTCGAAAGTCTTTTGGAAAACTGAATACACGTGTACAAGAGAATATTAGCGGCATGAATACAGTGAAATCGCTTTCTAGGGAAGATTATGAAATTGGCCGATTTGATAAGCGTAGTAATGATTACCGCACGAAGTATATCGATACCTCCAACATCTGGTCTAAGTACTTCCCTCTAATGGAATTCATAGGAAATGTGTCTGTCGTAGCTTTGCTGGCCTATGGAGGTTACTTAGTAATTAGCGGACCTCTTCAATTAGGTGAACTGGTCGCTTTCTTCAGCCTAGTCTGGTATATTCTAGGTCCTCTAATGAACCTGGGATTTGTGATTAACTTATTTTCTCAGTCAAAAGCTTCAGGCGAACGCCTATTGGAAATCCTTGAAGCTGAGGAGGACATTCAGGAGAAAAAAGATGCTATAGTACAGGACCGATTGAAGGGACATGTAACCTTTAATGATGTAACGCTCACTTATGCAGAAGATGACGATTCAGCATTGAAGCGAATTTCATTTGATGCCCCTCCTGGAAAGACCATCGGCTTAATCGGGGCTACAGGCTCTGGTAAAACGAGTATTACACAATTGATCACGAGATTTTATGAACCTGAACGAGGAGAAGTGCTGATTGACGGTAAACCTGTCCAGAGTTATGGGCTGAAAACGCTCCGTAAAAACATAGGATTCGTTCTTCAGGAGTCATTCCTATTTTCTACCACCATTAAGGAAAATATCTCTTATGGAAATCCAGATGCGACAATTGAAGATGTGAAAGCAGCAGCTAAAAGAGCTCAAGCCCACGATTTTATTATGGAGATGCCTGAAGGATACGATACCTTATTAGGAGAACGCGGGATGGGCTTATCTGGTGGCCAGAAACAGAGGATCGCCATTGCACGGGCAATCTTAATTGATCCTGCAATCTTAGTATTAGATGATGCCACTTCAGCGGTAGATATGGAAACAGAATTCCAGATTCAAAAAGCGTTACAAGAAGTTATGAAAGGAAGAACAACATTCATCATTGCACACCGGATTTCTTCTTTAAAACATGCAGATGAAATTTTGGTTCTTGATGACGGTGACATAAAAGAACGCGGGGTGCATAAGGAGCTAGTCTCAAATGGTGGTCCTTACCAGCGTATTTACGACATTCAATATCAGGATAAAGAAAAAATCTTAAAAGCATCTCATATTTCATAAAAGGGGGGAGACTATTTTGGCACGAAAACCTAAACACAAGCCGACTACGAATAAACATCTCAATCGATTTAAATATACTCAGGATCAAGCCGTTGAGAAACCATTTAACTGGGCTCAAATGTGGCGGCTGTTGAGATATGTTAAACCATATTCGAAGAAACTTCTTCCGATTTCAATCATTGCAATGCTTGTATCTACCATTGTAAGGCTGGTCGTTCCTATATTAATTGGTAAAGTTGCCATTGATATCGCCATTAATAATGGTGATACTAATTTATTGATTCAACTTGTTATAGGAATCGCGATCCTTTATTTGCTCAGCTATATTGGCAATGCTTTAAGAATTAAATATGTCAATATTCTAGGACAGAATGTGATCTATGATCTGCGTCAGCATCTATTTTCACACGTCCAGCGTTTATCGCACAGGTTTTTCGATTCTAGATCAGCAGGTTCGATCCTTGTTCGTATTATGAATGATATTAACTCTCTTCAAGAGCTATTTACAAATGGGATTATCAATTTGCTGATGGATATTGTGATGCTTACAGGGATTATTGTGATCCTGCTAGCCTTAAGTCCTAAGCTCGCATTGGCAATCATGATCATCATGCCGATTATGTTCTATATCTCAACAAAGCTGAGGAGAAATATTCGTCGTTCCTGGCAGGATGTACGAATTCAACAATCACGCCTTAATTCTCATTTAAATGAGAGTATTCAAGGGATCCGGATTACGCAGTCTTTCTCACAAGAAAGGGAGAACACCGAATATTTCGATGGTGTAAATATGGATAACTTTCGTTCGTGGCGTACAGCAACGAAAAAGAGTGCTATGTTCCGTCCTTTTGTAGAAATGAGTAATGCTGTGGGTACGGTCATCCTCATTTCTTTTGGGGCTTTACTAATTTTGCAAGGGGACATTCAAATTGGTACGTTCGTATCATTCGCTTTTTTCCTGGGGATGTTCTGGGAACCGATTTCAAGACTTGGAATGATGTACAATCAGCTCTTAATGGCCATGGCTGCGTCTGAACGAATTTTTGAATTCCTTGATGAAAAGCCAAATGTTGAAGAAAAGACTAATGCTAAGCAATTGACTGATATGAAGGGCCACATTGAATTTGATCATGTGCAGTTCGCTTACGATGACAAACGTATTGCCCTCCATGACATTAACCTTGAAATGAAGCAGGGGCAGACGGTTGCCCTCGTAGGTCATACTGGCTCAGGAAAATCTACAATTGCAAATTTAATTAGTCGTTTCTACGATCCGACAAAGGGAGCTGTCAAAATTGATGGAGTGGATCTAAAAAATGCCACGATCGATAGCATTCGCCAGCAAATCAGTGTCGTGCTGCAAGACACCTTTATTTTTTCCGGAACGATCATCGAAAATATTCGGTTTGGACGTCCTGACGCTTCTGATGAAGAAGTTAAGGAAGCAGCTCGTGTTGTTGGAGCAGAGGACTTCATCATGCGTCTTAACAATGGATATGAAACGGAGGTCGAAGAACGAGGGAACATTCTGTCTGCAGGTGAAAGACAGTTGTTATCCTTTGCACGCGCCTTGCTGGCGGATCCAAGAATTTTGATCTTGGATGAAGCAACCGCGAGTATTGATACAGAAACGGAAATGAAAATTCAGACGGCACTCAGGAAATTATTAAAAGGTAGAACAGCCATTATCATTGCGCACCGTCTGTCAACGATTCGGGAAGCCGATAATATATTTGTTCTAGAAAATGGTAGAATCTTAGAGAATGGCTCTCACGATGAATTGATGGACCAAAAAGGAGAATACTACGAGCTGGTTAAGGCACAATTTCAAATGCTTGACGCCATTTAAAGTTAGAAGAGACACCGTACTCCGGTGTCTCTTTTTAATGTTCGATTTAAAGTTAACTCATATGTAAGAAAGGGAAAAGGGAAAGGAGTCAGGCATATTCTTCGCCAGTTTTTCACAAATAAGATATGATAGTTGTAAATTATATAGATTGTGAAGTTTGTCACAAAATAGTCATGAACATCTTCACCATAGATCTTTTCTACCATTTATACTGTGAAGTAGACGATATTTTTTTATAGACCTTAAGTGGTGAGGGGGAAAATAATGTTTGAATTAGATAGTGCAACGTTGAGTCGAATGCTGACTTCTTTGACGCTGCTCTTTCACGCTATATTTGCAACAATTGGCGTAGGAGTCCCTGTGATGGTTTCCATTGCAGAGTTCATTGGTATAAAGAAAAAAGATCCGCACTACACATTACTTGCTCGACGCTGGACGAGAGGGTACACCATTACTGTAGCCGTAGGGGTGGTGACAGGTACGGCCATCGGTTTACAGCTGTCTTTATTATGGCCGAGTTTTATGCAGTTAGCTGGAAATATTATCGCACTACCGCTCTTTATGGAGACCTTTGCTTTCTTCTTTGAGGCCATCTTCTTAGGAGCATACTTGTACACATGGGACAGATTTAAGAATCCAATTTACCACTGGCTGTTATCCATTCCAGTGGTCATTGGCGGTACGATGTCTGCCTTTTTCATTACAACAGTAAATGCGTTTATGAACACGCCCCAAGGATTCAAATTAGAAGATGGAAATGTCACGTCCATTAATCCTTTACAAGCCATGTTCAACCCAGCTACACCGACGAAAGTTTTTCACGTCATCTCATCCTCTTATTTGACGGCTGCTGCTGTTTTAGCGGCCATTGCAGCCTTTTTCATTCTTATGAAAAAAGGATCTCAATACCACAAAAAGGCTTTAAAATTGACAGTAATAGCTACGTTTATCTTTGCGATCATGACAGCCATCGCTGGTGATCTTTCTGCTAAATTCCTAGCTGAACATCAGCCAGAGAAACTAGCGGCAGGGGAATGGCACTTTGAAACGGAAGACAAGGCTGATTTAATCGTATTCGGAACGCTGAATGAAGACAACGAAGTTGAAAATGCTATCCGTATTCCAAATGCGCTCAGCTTTCTCGCCCACGGAGACTTCAATGCTGAAGTGACTGGGCTTGAAGAAACTCCAGAGGATGAGAGGCCGCCGCTTTGGATTCACTATATGTTTGATTTAATGGTTTCTATTGGTTTCTTCACGCTTGGAATTTCCCTCTTGTATATTGTGTTTTGGAAAGTGAAGAAATGGAATGAACATCACCCGCTGTTATTATGGGGGATTGCCGCAGGTGGGCCTTTATCGATGCTGGCCATTGAATTTGGCTGGGTCTTTGCTGAAGTTGGCCGCCAGCCGTGGATATTAAGAGGGTTCATGACTGTGTTCGAAGGGTCGACGACATCTCCACATGTCGATTGGATGTTTATTCTTTTTGTAGCCTTGTATGCTGTTTTAGCCGTAGGGTGTATCGTTGTTCTTAGAAAAATGTTCAAAAATAATCCAGCAGAGCTTGAACTCGAGCACCGTTATCCTCAAGTAGCAGCGACGAAGGAGGATGACTGATTATGAGCTACGAATTAATTGGAATTACGGTACTATGGATCTTTCTATATGGATACTTGATTGTCGCCTCGATTGACTTCGGGGCTGGATTCTTTGCCTTTTATGCAAAGGCGACAAAAAAAGATCATATCATTAACCAGTTAATTTCAAGGTATTTGTCTCCCGTGTGGGAAGTTACTAATGTCTTCTTTGTATTTTTCTTTGTTGGATTGGTCGGGTTCTTTCCGGATATGGCCTATTATTTTGGCCAGTCGTTACTTATTCCTGGAAGTATTGCCATCGTTCTGATAGCGATTCGCGGGTCCTTCTATGCATTTGAAAGCTATGGATCTAAAGATAACCTCGTCTATATGTTCTTTTATGGAGCGACGGGACTCCTTATACCAGCTTCACTTTCAACCGCGCTGACGATTTCAGAAGGTGGGTTTATTGAAGAGACCGAAACAGGAGTTCACCTGCTTTCAGGAGAATTGTTGACGAGCCCTTACTCTTGGAGCGTAGTCTTCTTAGCTATTGTTTCTGTCCTTTACATTAGTTCGATGTTTTTAACTTATTATGCTGATCGAGCTGGTGATCAGCCAGCATTAGATTTAGTAAGAAAGTATGCGCTTTTCTGGAGCTCACCAACCATTATTGCAAGTTTAACTACTTTTATTGCATTGAGTCAGCAGAATCCCGAGCATTATCAACGTGCTATTGATCTTTGGTGGGTATTTGGGATTTCAGTTGCCTTCTTTATGGTTGCTGTTTTCTTAGTTTATCAAGGGAAAAACTATGGATGGGCATTCATTGCAGTTATGTTCCAATTCCTTGTTGCGTTCTTTGGATATGGGGCTTCGCATTTGCCTTACCTTCTTAATCCATATGTCACTCTTTCAAGCGGCGTAACGAATGAAACTATGGCAATTGCTCTAATCGTCGTATTCATCGCCGGTTTGCTGTTACTCATCCCATCTCTCGTTTTATTGATGAGAATGTTTTTGTTCGATGCAGATTATGTAAAAGGTAAAAAGTAGAGAAGATTCTTCTTCTCTGCTTTTTGTGTTTTATCAAGCGTTCTATGATAAAATAAACCTAGATTTTCAGTGAGAAGATGGAGGATATGCCACATGAAAAAAGAATTCGCCGTCATAGGGCTAGGCCGTTTTGGGGGCAGCATTTGCAGAGAACTTAGTAGAGAAGGTATGGAAGTTCTTGCCTTAGATCTCGATGAGGATAAAGTTAACGAATATCGTGATATCGCCGCTCATGCAGTGATCGCTGATTCTACAGATGAAAGTGTGTTGAGAGAGCTGGGGTTAAGAAATATCGATCACGTAATTGTTGCTATTGGTGATAACATTCAGGCCAGCATGCTGACAACCTTGATGCTAAAGGAATTGGGCATTAAAACGATTACTGTAAAAGCACAAAATGATTATCATGAAAAGATTCTAAATAAAATCGGAGCCGATCACGTTGTACACCCTGAGCGAGATATGGGAAAGCGAATTGCTCATAATATTATTTCTAACAACATTTTGGACTATATCGAGTTATCCGATGATCACAGTGTAGTTGAGGTAAAAGCCGGAAGTAAAATGAGCGGCCGCACGCTTGTCGACCTCGATATCCGTGCTCAATACGGATGTAACGTCGTAGCGATTAAGCGGAAAAAAGACGTCATCGTTTCTCCAATGGCTACAGAAGAAATCCGTGAAAGTGATATTCTAATTGTAATTGGAGCCGATAAAGATATTAGTCGTTTCGAGAAAAACTTAGTGGTTGAAGACTGACAAAATCCCTGCCGTTCAGGTAGGGGTTTTTTATTTATATAATGAGTGTTAAAAACTTGCAGAATGATTTATTCAACTATATAGCAGAATAGTTGAATACTCGATTTCGAGGTACTGTGAGCTTTCCGTTGCCCAAAGTAGAATTTGGAGGTCCGAGAAATCACTCGCTTTCCGTGAGCATGGGCTAAGCCTCCTCGAGCTAAAGCTCTCCGGGGTCTCACCTATCATGTTCATCCCACAGGAGTCTCGCGAATTCTCGGACCTCCTTACCGCTGTTGGGAGGAACGGAAACGTTATTGTTATCGAAAACCCATCTGTAATTTTGGAAATCAGAGCTTCCTTACTCCTGTTAAATGGGGCCGTTCCTTACACTATAGATGGGTTGGATGGAAAACGGCGAGACTCCCGCGGGAGAAGGACTTAGGCGAGACCTCACAGAGAGCGCAGCGAGCGAGGAGGCTCGCCAGTTCCCCGACCACCTCTCCAGATGACTAGGTGACGGAAATAGCCCCATCTAAACAAAGCTATTATCTCGAAATCAAGTCTTCTGGAAAAGGAGGCTTATATGGAAGAATAGATTTCTCTAATTTGAATGAATGATTAACATTAGCTCAGCACCCAGCTCACTCATTTAGTTTACATTTATTGAATAACGGAAATAGAGATAGCTAAAGACTAATACAATAGACCAGTGAATGTGAAAGGATGAGCCTAATGTTTAATGAAAAGCGAACAGGAGATGTAATGGCCCAGCAACTAGTGGATTGGGGAGTTGACCATATTTACGGAATGCCAGGAGATTCTATAAACGAACTAATCGATGATTTAAGAAAACGGCAAGAGGATATATCGTTTATTCAGGTTCGACATGAAGAGGTAGGGGCTCTTGCAGCTGCTTCGTATGCTAAACTTACTGGAAAACTCGGGGTATGCTTATCAATCGCAGGACCTGGAGCTGTTCACTTGATGAACGGATTGTATGATGCAAAAGCAGATAAAGCGCCTGTCTTAGCTCTCGTTGGTCAAGTTCATTCGGATGAAGTAGGGACAGAGGCTTTTCAGGAAATCAATTTAGAGCGAATGTTCGATGACGTAGCAGTTTTCAATAAGCGTGCAGAAACGGAAGCTCAGCTGCCTGATCTTCTAGACCAAGCTATAAGAGAAGCATATGCTCATAGTGGTGTATCTGTTCTAATTGTCCCTGATGACCTTTTCGATAAAAAGCAAAAAGGAGATGTCAGATTAACATCAAGAGGTTATTACAAGCCTGATATGGTACCTAAGACAGTTCATATGATGGAAGCGAAAGAATTGATCGATCAGGCAGAAAAGCCACTCATCTTAGCAGGGAAAGGAACAATGGATTCCCGGGATGAGCTGATCAACTTTGCTGAAGCGATAAAGGCTCCTATAGTACTGAGTTTACTTGCAAAAGGAATCATCCCTGATAATCATCCTTATTGTCTTGGACAGCATGGGCAAATCGGAACAAAGCCCGCCTATCATGCTGTGAAGGAGACTGATCTACTTATTTTGATTGGTACACAGTTTCCTTACCGTGATTTCTTGCCAGATCACGTGAAAGCTATTCAAGTCGATTATCGCCCAGAAAATCTTGGTAAGTATTATCCAATTGAATTGGGACTTGCAGGAAATGCGAAGGAAACGCTAACGGCCCTTACTGAACTGATTAATCCAGTAGAAGAACGCGCTTACTTAAATGATTACCAGGAAAAAATGAACAATTGGCGTGTCGCTGTCCAAGAAGAGAAACGTTCGACGGAGGATCCTCTACACGCTCCTCAAGTCATGTACGAGTTAGAGAAACACATGCAGCCTGGGGCAGTCATCTCAGGTGATGTCGGAAATGTTACCGTATGGTTGACTCGCTTTTTGCCTTTGGTTGATCAAAAATTTATCATTTCTGGATGGCTTGCCACAATGGGGAGCGGGTTACCAGGAGCAATTGCTGCACAACAGGCATATCCGGATAAGCAAGTCATTGGGGTCGCAGGCGATGGAGGCTTCACCATGGTCATGCACGATTTTGTCACTGCGGTCAAATATGATTTGCCGATCAAGATGATTATATTAAACAATAGTAAAATTGGTATGATCAAGTACGAGCAAGAGCAGATGGGACATGTTAATTATATGACGAACCTCGGGGATATGGATTTTGCAAAATTTGCTGAAGCCTGTGGAGGAGAAGGGTACCGAATTGAAAGTTACGAAGAACTCGGACCAAAGATGGAGCAGGCCTTCGTATCAAAAAAACCGGTAATCATTGATGTTGTCATTGAAGATCAAGCGCCGTTGCCAGGTCATATTGATTATCAATCTGCCGTAAACTTTTCAAAATACATCGTTAAAAATTTCTTTGAAACAGGAACACTTGATTTACCTGACATGAAGAAAGCCATAAAACGATTAACTTAAAAGGATAGCTTTGCATATGAAAAACCCCGCTGAACATCAGCGGGGTTTTTGCAATGGTTACACTTCCATAATGATCGGAAGGATCATTGGACGACGTTTTGTTTTTTCAAATAAGAATGGTGCAATCGTATCCGTAATCTCGTTCTTAATTTCGGACCATTGGGTAGTACGGCGCTCCATCACTTTTTCAACATGGGAGCTAACCAGCTTTTGAGCTTCTTTAATCAAGTCTTCAGACTCTCTCATGTATACGAATCCGCGAGAGATGATATCTGGACCTGATGCGATCTTAAATTCTTTCATATTAATGCTTACCACTACAATAACAAGCCCTTCTTCAGATAGAATACGTCGGTCTCTCAACACGATGTTTCCGATATCGCCAATACCGCTTCCATCCACGTAAACAGAACCAGAAGGGATTTTACCAGCAACCATCGCTTCGTCCTTACCTAGAGCTAATACATCTCCATTATCCATGACGAAGCAATCTTCAGGCTGTAAGCCGCAATCGTGGCTCAAGTTCGCATGCTCTTTCAACATACGGTATTCACCGTGAATAGGCATGAAGAATCTAGGTTGGATTAAGCGTAGCATCAATTTCATTTCTTCTTGACTACCGTGACCGGAAGTATGAATGTCGTTCAATGGGCCGTGAATGACTTCTGCTCCTGCACGATATAGTTTGTTAATTGTGCGGCTGACACTAATTGTGTTTCCAGGGATTGGGGAAGACGAGAACACAACGGTGTCACCAGGCTGAATTTGGATCTGACGGTGAGTTCCATTGGCGATTCTGGAGAGAGCCGCCATCGGTTCACCTTGAGAACCAGTACAAAGGATCGTCACTTCATTGGCAGGCAGACGATTGATCTGCTGTGCATCAATGAACGTATCTTTAGGAGCGCGGATATAACCGAGTTCCTGACCAATAGAAATTGATGCTTCCATACTCCGACCAAACACCGCAACTTTTCTGCCATACTTCACAGCTGCTTCAACGACTTGTTGCAGACGGTGAATATTTGAAGCAAAGGTAGCAAAAATTAATCGGCCATCAACGCGTGAAAAGATGTCATGAATACTTTGTCCGACCACACGCTCGGACTTCGTGAAGCCAGGAACTTCACTGTTTGTACTATCTGATAACAGAGCGAGAACTCCTTCTTTTCCAATCTCAGCCATTTTGGCTAAGTCGGCTGGTTCTCCAACAGGGGTGAAATCAAATTTAAAGTCTCCTGTGTGTACGATATTGCCAGGAGGTGTTTTTACTACGATTCCGTAAGAGTCTGGAATACTATGCGTCGTACGGAAGAAAGACACAGATGTTTTACGGAATTTAATGACATCATCTTCTTGGATGGTGTGCATCTTTGTATTACGTAACAATCCATGTTCATCCAGTTTATTACGAAGCAGGCCAGCTGCCAGCTTTCCAGCGTAAATTGGAATGTTGATTTCACGTAGCAAGTAAGGGATTCCACCGATGTGGTCTTCGTGACCATGCGTGATAAAAAGCCCTTTAATTTTATCTTGGTTTTGTACCAGGTAGGTATAGTCCGGAATGACATAGTCGATTCCTAACAGTTCGTCTTCCGGGAACTTAATACCGGCATCAATGAGGATGATTTCGTCTTGGAATTGTACACCGTACGTATTTTTTCCAATTTCACCGAGTCCGCCGAGTGCGAACACAGCTGTTTGGTCATTTTTTACGAATTTCATGTGTTATAGATTCTCCACTGCGAAATCTTCGGATTGTTGTTCATATGCCAAGTGATCCTCATTAAGCACCTGGATATATTCGATATTAAATCCTTTATTGGCCAATTTTTTGCGAACTTCTCTTTCGGTTTCCGCTTCGACGTACATGGCCTGTGTACGTTCGCGCACAGGAACTTCTTGTGCAAGTTCCTGATATAGTACTTTGAATATCATTACTCTATCGCTCCTAACTAGATATAATTTCCACATTCTTGTCCTGTCATCAATCATAGCACGTTTGTTTGCCGTATGGTAAGGATAATGATAGTCATCCCTGTAAAAAGTTCCGCATTCATGACTTATGCGTATGTTTTACGATTCATTAGTTTTTTCCAACGTTTTCTAAGCTTTCTTCGAAGACGCTTCATCATTGTGCCCATCTCCTTTCGCTGATGAAGAAAAGCGCCAAAAACGTTAAACCGCCCAATCCCTGTTACCTCTAGTATAATACTGTTTCTTAAAGAATGAAACATTTACCTATTAGAATTTACTATTATCGTGTGTTTTTCTTCTCAAACCTATGCTCTCGTGCTACAGTATAGCCAAATAGTACATAGAACTATTATAGTTAGATAAAAATAAATCACGGAGGATAGGCTATGAGTAAAAAAATTGCATTTTTCGATATTGATGGTACTTTATTAGATCATGATAAAAGGCTTCCAGAGGCAACATTAAAAACTGTAAAGGATTTGCAGGACGCAGGGGTGTACTGTGCCATTGCTACTGGGAGAGCACCGTTTATGTACCCTGAATTAAGAGAGAAACTTGGAATCGATTCCTTTGTCAGTTTTAATGGCCAGTATGTTGTGTTTGAAGGGGAAGAGATATATAGAAACCCTTTATCAGAGCCTGAACTAGAGGCTCTTTACTCTAATGCTGAAGCAAATAATCATCCTATGGTGTTTATGGATCACGAAGAAATGAAGGCATCGACACCTGAGCATTCACACATTGAAAAGAGCTTAGGTTCTTTATATTTGGACCATCCGCCAGAAGATACAGCTTTTTTCAAAGGGAGAAACATTTATCAATCCCTGATTTTTTGTGAAGGAGATGAAATAGAGGAGTACCGAAGAAACCATAAAGCATTCGATTACATTCGTTGGCATGAGTTTTCTTGTGATGTACTTCCTCGTGGTGGATCAAAAGCTGAAGGGATTAAAAAGCTGATTGAAGCGGCAGGCCTAAATAACGAGGACGCTTATGCGTTTGGAGATGGTTTGAACGATATTGAAATGATCCGTGAGATCGGCACGGGGGTTGCAATGGGGAATGCCGTAAAAGAGACTAAATCCGTCAGTGATTTGATTACCGATGATGTTAGTGAGGGCGGTTTAGTCAACGCCATATACAAGTTAGGACTTTTAACCAATTGAATATAAAGAAGCCTGCACAACGTGTGCAGGCTTCTTTATATTAACGATCTGCCGGAGTGGCATTTTCTGGATCTTTAAACGGATCGTCTTTATCTATATGATCGTAGAACATAATTCCGTGTAAATGATCGATTTCATGTTGAAAGACGATAGCGGCGTAATCCTTAAGCCGAAGTTTTACTTCATTACCTTCAAGATCAGTCGCCTTCACAGTAATTCTTCTATATCGTGGAACATATCCCGGTACTTCTCGATCGACCGACAGGCAGCCTTCACCGGTTGACAAGTACGTACGTTCCACTGAATGGCTGATAATACGTGGGTTAAATAGACCGTAACTGTACAGTTTGTCTTTAAGGTCAACGAAGTGAACCGCTAGCATTCGTTTGTTGACATTAATTTGAGGGGCGGCAAGTCCTACGCCTGGCCTGAGTCCATAACGGTCACAAACTTGCTCATCTTGACTGTTTTTTAAATACTGTAGCATCTCCTCAAGTGTTTCTTTATCTTCTTGTGAGGGAGGAAGCGACACTTCCTCAGTCACTTTTCTTAGTGCTGGGTGACCCTCACGAACGATATCGTCCATTGTGATCATAGAAAACATCCTTTCTTTATCATCTCGATCATAGCATTTGCAATTAGGAAATTGTACCTTACTACATAAGAAGTCCAATTTTAATAGTTACGACAGAAAAATTTATGATCGCATTCCATATTTACGGGATAGAAGTGGAACTTTTTACTTCAAACAATATAAGGACTGATTGGAAACATTTGAAAGAAATCCACTTCCAATTTATTTTCATTTATTATACTATTGTACATATGCCGAGATTACAATAATGATTTGTTGTAAGAACAAGGGGGAAATGTTTGTGCGTCGAATCGTGCTTATGGCTATTATGGCTGCAGGCGTTTTTTTATTGACTGCGTGTACAGGCCAATCTGCTCAAGAAAAAATTTATGATCATCTTGAAAAAGCGGTAACGTTGGAGGATGAATTTCGCCAACAGCAACAGCCTTTAGTCGATCTAGAAAATAAAGAGCAGAAATTGTACAACGAAATCATTGATTTAAGTATGGATGAATTCGAGCAGATTAAAGAGAAGTCGAAAAAAGCGGCTGGGATCGTTGAAGAAAGAAGAGAAAAGTTAAAAGCAGAGAAAGAAAGTATTGAAGCTGCGAAAGAAGAGTTTGATAAGATCAAACCGCTAATCGAGGATTTAGATGAGGAGAAAGCAGAAGCAAAAGAAGTAGGCAGTGAGCTTGTTGAGATTATGCAAAAACGATATGATGCTTACCAAGAGCTTTACAACGCATACGAGGAAGCATTAACGCTTGATGCTGAGTTGTATGAAATGCTTCAAAAGAAAGATCTAACTGAAGAACAACTTCAGAAACAAGTCGAGAGCATTAATGAAAAGTATAACGAAGTTACAAATGCAAACGAAGAATTCAATAAGTACACGGATCAGTACAATGATAAGAAGAAAGCGTTCTATGATGCTCTAGGAATTGAAGTTACTTATAAAGAAGAGAAAGAGAAATGATAAAACCGTCGCTTTCGACGGTTTTTTTTGTTTGACAATTATTCTCTACAAAGATGCGGAAGCTGCGAGGGATAGAAATCAAATGAGAAAGTCTTTTGAAGTTTTCTTTCTTGCATCCGCCCCTGAAAAAAATTATGATTAATACAGGCTTAATAATTCAGTGATACAGTATTCGTATTTCTGTCGACATTTTCAGCCTGTATTTTACAACTGTGTAGAGGCTCTGTTCGTAGAAGGACATTATCTTTTACGAAGTAATTGACGAATGATGACGAATTGAGCTAAACTACATAGTGGATTTACATTGTACCATTAAGATGTTGCTGTTCAATATAACAGTTTTAGCTAAGTTTGCACGTATGATTAATAAAGTTGTGTACAGGGTAAAACGTAAAGAGCAAAAAGGTACAGTTTTTTTTCATAATTGGGAAAGCTACTCACAGCATCCATTTTTAAAATAGGAAAGGAAGAGGTGAATGACTTTGAAACGAACTCTTGAGAACATTGAAAATCAGTTCGAAACGTTTCAAATCCTTAACGAAGAAGGCGAAATCGTCAATGAAGACGCAATGCCTGATTTATCAGATGAAGATTTAAAAGAAATTATGCGCCGTATGGTTTATACGCGTATTTTGGACCAGCGATCCATTGCACTTAACCGTCAGGGACGTCTTGGTTTCTATGCTCCGACAGCTGGTCAAGAAGCATCACAGCTTGGAAGTCAATTTGCACTTGAGAAAGAAGACTTTATACTTCCAGGGTATCGTGATGTCCCACAATTGATCTGGCATGGTCTTCCACTATATCAAGCATTCTTATTCTCCCGCGGACACTATAAAGGTAACCAGATGCCTGAAGGTGTGAACGCTGTAAGCCCGCAAATCATTATCGGTGCGCAAATTACACAGACCGCTGGGGTAGGACTTGGATATAAGAAGCGCGGTGAAAATGCTGTAGCTATTACTTACACTGGTGATGGTGGAGCTTCACAGGGTGATTTCTATGAAGGGATTAACTTTGCAGGTGCGTTCGGTGCGCAGGCTATTTTTGTCGTGCAAAACAACCGCTTCGCAATTTCAGTGCCTGTTGAGAAGCAATCAGCAGCACAAACGATCGCTCAGAAAGCTGTTGCTGCAGGTATTGAAGGCATCCAAGTTGATGGTATGGACGTACTAGCTGTTTACGCTGCAACTAAAGATGCGCGCGAACGTGCAGTCAATGGTGAAGGCCCAACACTAATCGAAACACTTACGTACCGTTATGGACCACACACAATGGCTGGTGATGATCCAACCCGTTACCGTACGGAAGATGAAGATAATGAATGGGAAAAGAAGGACCCAATCGTACGTTTCCGTAAGTTCCTAGAGGCTAAAGGACTTTGGTCTGAAGAAGAAGAGAATGAATTGATCGAAAAAACAAAAGAAGAAATTAAAGCAGCTGTTAAAGAAGCAGACAACACACCAAAACAAAAAGTTACTGATTTGATCGGTATCATGCATGATGAACTTCCGTCCAACTTGAAAGAACAGATGGAAGAATACAAGGAAAAGGAGTCGAAGTAGATCATGGCACAAATGACAATGATTCAAGCCATCACAGACGCGATGCGCACAGAACTAAAAAACGATGAAAACGTGCTAGTTTTCGGTGAAGACGTTGGTCAAAACGGCGGAGTATTCCGTGCGACAGAAGGTCTTCAAAAAGAATTCGGTGAAGATCGTGTATTTGATACACCTCTAGCTGAATCCGGAATCGGCGGTATGTCCATTGGTCTTGCTTTAACTGGATTCCGTCCAGTACCTGAAATCCAGTTTTTCGGTTTCGTTTATGAGACTATGGACGCGATCAGTGGTCAAATGGCACGTTATCGCTACCGTTCTGGCGGTACACGTCAAATGCCGATCACTATTCGTTCTCCTTTCGGCGGTGGTGTACACACACCTGAACTTCACGCAGACAGCCTTGAAGGGCTAATGGCTCAGCAGCCTGGACTTCGCGTTGTTATTCCATCTAATCCTTACGATGCAAAAGGTCTATTGATCTCTTCCATCCGTAATAACGACCCAGTTGTCTTCCTTGAGCACATGAAACTTTACCGTTCGTTCCGTGATGAAGTACCAGAAGAAGAATATACAGTAGAACTTGATAAAGCAGCAGTTAAGCGTGAAGGTTCCGATATTACTCTTATCGCTTACGGTGCGATGGTTCACTCTGCTTTAAAAGCAGCGGAAGAACTTGAAAAAGATGGGGTAAGTGCAGAAGTTATCGACCTGCGTACAATCAGTCCGGTAGATTATGAAACCATCCTTGAGTCTGTGAAGAAGACTAACCGTGCGGTCATGATTCAAGAAGCTCAAAAACAAGCAGGAATTGCTGCGAATGTTGTATCTGAAATTCAAGAACGTGCGATCTTACATCTTGAAGCACCAGTTCTTCGTGTAACAGCTCCTGATACAGTTTATGCATTTACTCAAGCTGAAGAGGTATGGCTGCCAAACCATAACACGATTGTTGAAAAAGTAAACGAAGTAATGAACTTTTAATCATCTCTAAAAATAGGAGGTTATAACCGTGGCGTTTGAATTTAAATTGCCTGATATCGGTGAAGGTATCCACGAAGGTGAAATCGCAAAATGGTTTGTCAAACCAGGCGATGAAGTAAAAGAAGACGATGTACTCTGTGAAGTGCAAAACGACAAAGCTGTTGTTGAAATTCCTTCCCAAGTAGATGGAACGGTTAAAGAAATCCACGTAGATGAAGGTGAAACAACTACGGTCGGTACAGTCATCATCACAATTGACGATGGATCTGAGGATTCTGGTGAATCCGAAGCGGAAGCTAAGGAAGAAGAATCTAAAGAAGAACCTAAAGAAGAAGCAAAAAATGAAAGTAAAGATGAAGCGAAATCTCAAGAACCTGCAGCTCAAGATGATTCAGTAGATGATGATACACGTGTCATCGCTATGCCATCAGTACGTAAATTCGCTCGTGATAACGATGTAGATATTCGTAAGGTACAAGGGTCAGGCAAAAATGGCCGTATTACTAAAGAAGACGTAGAAAGCTTCATGAGCGGCGGTCAAGCAGAAGCGGCCCAAGATACTGCAGAAGAAAAAGAAGAAACAGCGCAAGAATCTACCCAACAAGCGGCTCCAGCTGCTGGCGAAGCGTATCCTGAAACTCGCGAGAAAATGAGCGGTATCCGTAAGGCAATTGCGAAAGCTATGGTTAACTCCAAGCAAACGGCACCTCACGTAACGTTGATGGATGAAGTAGATGTTTCTGAGCTAGTGGCTCACCGTAAGAAATTCAAATCGGTTGCAGCAGAACAAGACATTAAGCTGACATATCTTCCATATGTCGTTAAAGCACTAGTTTCTACTCTTAAGAAGTATCCAGTCTTGAATACTTCGGTTGACGATAATACGGATGAAATTATCCAGAAACACTATTATAATATTGGTATCGCTGCAGATACAGATAAGGGACTATTGGTTCCAGTCGTTAAAGACGCAGATCGTAAATCTGTCTTCTCTATCTCTAGCGAAATCAATGAACTAGCTGTGAAAGCTCGTGATGGTAAACTTTCTTCTGACGAAATGAAAGGTGCTTCCACTACGATTACAAATATCGGTTCTGCTGGTGGTCAATGGTTCACTCCGGTTATCAACCACCCAGAGGTAGCGATCTTAGGTATCGGCCGAATTGCAGAAAAACCTGTCGTACGTGACGGAGAAGTAGTTGTAGCTCCTGTTCTTGCGATTTCCTTGAGCTTTGACCACCGTATCATCGATGGTGCAACAGCTCAGCATGCAATGAACAACATCAAGCGTTTACTGAACGATCCACAACTAATTATGATGGAGGCGTAAAGTATGGTAGTAGGAGATTTTCCAATTGAACTAGATACGTTAGTCGTTGGAGCAGGACCTGGTGGCTATGTTGCTGCCATCCGTGCTGCTCAAACAGGACAAAAGGTTACAATCGTTGATAAAGGCAACCTCGGCGGTGTTTGCTTAAACGTAGGTTGTGTACCTTCTAAAGCATTAATTCAAGCGGGTCACCGTTATGAACATGCGAAAGGCTCTGATGACATGGGCATCAAGTCTGAGAACACGACTGTTGACTTTTCTAAGGTGCAAGAATGGAAAAGCGGAGTTGTTCAAAAACTTACGGGCGGTGTTGAAGGTCTACTTAAAGGTAATAAAGTAGACATCGTAAAAGGTGAGGTTTATTTCGTAGATAAAAACACTGTACGTGTAATGGACGAGAAGAACTCTCAAACGTATACGTTTAACAACTGTATCATCGCAACAGGTTCACGTCCGATTGAAATTCCTAACTTCAAATATTCTGACCGTGTATTAGACTCTACAGGTGCTCTATCTCTGACAGAAGTACCTAAGAAGATGGTGGTTATCGGTGGTGGTTATATCGGTACAGAGCTAGGTACTGCCTATGCTAACTTTGATACGGAGGTAACCATTCTTGAAGGGACCAAGGATATTCTTGGCGGCTTCGAAAAACAAATGTCTTCGCTCGTTAAGAAGCGTCTTAAGAAGAAAGGCGTTGACGTTGTAACGAACGCTATGGCTCAAGGCGTGGAAGAAAGAGAAGACGGAGTTACCGTTAAGTATGAAGTCAAAGGTGAAGAAAAATCCATTGACGCTGATTATGTGCTTGTTACTGTAGGCCGTCGTCCTAACACTGATGAAATTGGCCTGGAAGAGTTAGGTTTGAATATGAGTGATAAAGGACTTATCGAAATCGACAAGCAATGTCGTACTAGCATTGATAACATCTTTGCGATTGGTGATATAGTCGAAGGGCCTCCATTGGCTCACAAAGCTTCTTATGAAGGTAAAATTGCTGCAGAAGTAATTGCTGGTGAGAAATCTGAGATTGATTACCACGGAATTCCTGCTGTAGTATTCTCTGATCCAGAACTTGCTTCTGTCGGATATACAGAGCAGGAAGCTAAAGATGCTGGATTTGAAGTTAAAGCATCTAAATTCCCATTCGCAGCGAACGGGCGTGCGCTATCTCTTAACGATAGTGACGGCTTCTTGAAACTTGTCACTCGTAAAGAAGACGACCTTGTGATCGGTGCTCAAGTAGCTGGACCTAATGCCAGTGACATGATTGCTGAGCTTGGGCTGGCTATCGAAGCTGGTATGACAGCTGAGGATCTTGCACTAACGATCCACGCTCACCCAACACTTGGGGAAATTACAATGGAAGCTGCAGAAGTAGCTATTGGACAACCTATCCACATTGTAAAATAAATCAAAATGAAAAAGAGCAGCCAATTTATTGGCTGCTCTTTTATTTATGTGTAAAGAGAGAGGAATCATTGGACCATAACGATGGATTGCTCTAATTCATTTAAGATCTCTTTTGTTGGCGGATCCCCTGTAATATGCTTTACCACTTTACCTTCTTTTTTTATGACAAGAGCGGGGAGTTTCTCTTCAGAGATGCCAATCTTATCTGCTTTAGTTTTAGATTGTTTAAATTCAATATTCTTAGACTCTATTTGATTGGTTTTCCAATCCAACAATGCACTTAAGTAGTTCTTTGCCTTATCCTTGTTATCCG
Source organism: Halobacillus mangrovi (assembly GCF_002097535.1). Taxonomy (GTDB): domain Bacteria; phylum Bacillota; class Bacilli; order Bacillales; family Halobacillaceae; genus Halobacillus; species Halobacillus mangrovi_A. The sequence goes on along the minus strand of NZ_CP020772.1, from coordinate 2,553,777 downwards.
CCTCTGTATAAAGATAGAGCTCATAAGAAGACTCTTGCGCACTTAAAACTTCTACATCTTCTGACTGTGGGAGACAGCCTGTTAATAAGAGCACCGACAAGATGGCCTGTAACGTGCTGAATTTCATTAAGTCCCACTCCCTTTCATTCCTTCCACACACAGTGTAACAAAGGGAATGAACAGGAATGTTGATGTTAAAGAAATGTCATTTAATTGATATCGCAGTGTTTTATTATTAACCGCCTTGTTAATCTTTATGAAATTTGTAAAGGTTTATCCCTGATGATATTAGTCATCGTGACACAAAATAATAAAGAAAGGAGGATGGATGATGAAGGATAAAAACAAGAAGCATAAAAGTAAAAGAGACTTGAATGCAATGAGAAAAGAAAAAGGCGAAAAAGAAGGAAAAGCAACGAACAAAGGAACAGAGTAAGAATCACAGAGGGCTTGCGTATGCAAGTCCTTCTTTCTTCGAAGTGTGATCGTAATCCTATTACATTTTGCCTTTTCACTACGGGAAGAAATAATAAAATTACGAGTGAAAAGGTGGGATTTTAGTTGACATCCATTTGGATCAGGATTATAGTATTACTGTAAACGATATTGAGAATCATTATCAAATAAGAAGTGCACATATTTACAGGAGGGCTATTCATGACTCGCCTACATACAAGAAACGTTAACGTTGGTTATGGAGATAAAACAATTGTTAAGAATCTGCAAGTCGAAATCCCAGATAAACAGATTACAACCATCATTGGATCAAATGGATGTGGCAAATCAACATTACTTAAAGCTATGACGCGGATCATTCAGCATCAATCAGGTTCCATCATTTTGGATGGTGAAAGTATTACTAAACAAAACACGAAAGAATTAGCTAAAAAGTTAGCGATACTCCCTCAAAATCCGGAGAGCGCAAGTGGGTTGACAGTTGGCGAGCTTGTCTCTTATGGAAGGTTTCCTTATCAAAAAGGATTTGGACGTTTAACAATAAGGGACTTGGAAGTAGTAGAATGGGCACTCGATGTTACTGGCATCCACGAATTCAAATACGAATCTGTTGATGCTTTATCTGGTGGCCAACGTCAAAGGGTATGGATTGCAATGTCCTTAGCACAAGAAACTGAGATGATTTTTCTTGATGAACCTACGACTTATTTGGATATGGCTCATCAACTTGAAGTTCTTGAGCTGTTGAAAAAATTGAACCGTGAAGAAGGACGGACAATCGTGATGGTCCTCCACGATTTGAACCAAGCCGCACGATTTGCGGATCATATCGTTGCAATGAAACGAGGAGAAATAATAAAATCTGGATCTTGTGAAGAAGTTATCCAACGGGATGTGTTACGACAAGTATTTCATATCGATGCGTTAATTGGGCGTGATCCGAGAACCAACAAACCGGTGTGCTTAACTTATGATTTATGGAAGGGAGAAGAAGAAACAAATGAAAAAATTATCTACAATCCTGCTGCTTTTGCTAGTGCTTATACTTAGCGCATGCAGCAGTGATTCAGGAGAAGCAGAATCTAATGATAATAAAGACAACAGCGAAGGAGAGACTTCTTCTGAGATGTTTACTTATGAATCTGAAAGCGGACCAGTCGAAGTACCCCAAAATCCGCAGAGAGTTGTCGTTCTTTCATCTTTTGCAGGAAACTTGATGTCGTTAGATGTAAACATGGTAGGAGTAGATTCATGGTCCAAAATGAATCCAAGGTTTGAAGACGAGCTCAAAGGAGTAGAAACTGTTGCAGGTGATAATCTTGAAAAGATTATTGAATTAAATCCTGATCTAATTATTGGATTATCAAATACAAAGAACATCGATAAACTGAAAGAAATTGCTCCAACGGTCACATATACTTATGGCAAGCTCGGTTACTTAGAACAGCACATTGAAATCGGTAAGCTCGTTAATAAAGAAGAAGAAGCTAAACAGTGGGTAAATGATTTTAAACAAAGAGCTGAGGAAACTGGAAATAAAATTAAAGAGAAAATTGGAAAAGATGCTACAGTCACCGTTATTGAGAAATTTGAAAAGCAAATTTATGTATTCGGAGATAACTGGGCTCGTGGAACAGAAATCCTATATCAAGAAATGGGATTGAAAATGCCTGAAAAAGTAAAAGAAATGGCGTTAGAACCAGGCTATTATGCGATTTCTCCAGAAGTACTCCCAGAGTATGCCGGGGACTATATCATCTTCAGCAAGAATCAAGATGAAGAGAATGCTTTTCAGGAAACAGAAACGTATAAGAACATTCCAGCTGTAAAAAATGGAAACGTTTTTGAAGTAAATGCAAAATCTTTCTACTTCAACGACGCCCACACATTAGATTATCAATTAGAAGTTTTCCAAGAGAAATTCTTAGGTGAATAATTCAAAAGGGGGAATCCATTGTGATTCCCTTTTATTAATCTACATAGGAAAGATGAGATTTTCATGAAAAAACTATCGTTTATTTATAAATTGATAATTACGGTACTCATATCAATCATATGTTTTGTGATAGCAATCCGCTTTGGAGCTGCCGACATTCAGATGAAAGATATCTGGTTAGCGCTGACAAGTGACGTTGAGAATAAAGACACGCTGCTTATCAAAGAAATTCGCCTGCCAAGAGAAATAGGGGCTGTTGTCGTGGGAGCAGCACTGGCTGTATCTGGGACAATCATGCAAGGGTTAACCAAGAATCCCTTAGCTGATCCTGGACTGTTAGGTTTGACATCTGGTGCTAACATGGCTCTCGCAATTACACTTGCCCTTATTCCGGGAGCTAATTACTTCTGGATTACAATCGCTTGTTTTATAGGAGCGGCAGCCGGAGCCTTACTCGTAATAGGGATAGGTTCCATAAAGAGGGGCGGGTTTTCTCCCTTTCGTATCGTATTAGCCGGGGCAGCTGTATCAGCTTTTCTGACTGCGATCGGAGAGTTTGTAGGCCTGTACTTTAAAGTTTCGAAAGATATCACCATGTGGACTGCTGGAGGGCTTATCGGAACAACATGGAGTCAGCTTCAAATTATTATTCCTTTTGTCGTTCTCGGAACTTTGCTTGCATTAGTTCTATCAAAACAACTGACGGTTTTAAGCTTGAATGAGGAGTTGGCGGTAGGGCTCGGTCAGAAGGTTCTCTTCATCAAAACTTGTCTATTCGTCGTGGTTATTATCCTTGCTGGAGCAGCAGTCGCTCTCGTAGGAAATATGGTGTTCATAGGGCTTATGATTCCACACATTGTTCGTGCTCTTGCAGGAACAGATTACCGTTTCATCTTGCCTATATCAGTCTTTGTTGGAGGGGCATTCATGCTGATGGCAGATACGGTTGGAAGAACAATAAATGCTCCCTATGAAACTCCTGTGGCAGCAATTGTAGCGATGCTAGGGCTTCCATTCTTTCTTTTAATTATTAGAAAAGGAGGGAAGACGTTATGATTCATCCACAATTGCTGCGAAAACAGCGGCTGTATGTCCTTGGCTTTGCTTCTCTAATCATAATAACCAGCTTTATTGCTATGGGGCTAGGGTACTCTTCCGTTTCGTTTGATCGGATCATTCCAACAATTCATGGTCAAGGATCATTCAAAGATGAATTTGTTTTGTTTTCAATTCGCCTACCGAGATTGATCATTTCGATACTTGCAGGAATGGCTTTAGCCTTATCAGGTGCGATCCTTCAAACGATCACCCGTAATGATTTAGCCGATCCTGGTATTATAGGGATAAATGCAGGGGCAGGTGTAGCCATTTCTGTATTTTTCTTGTACTTTCCAATTGAAGCAGGGTCTTTTGTGTATTTACTGCCAATTGTGGCCTTCTTAGGCGCACTCACCACTTCTTTACTGATCTATTTGTTCTCCTATCAAAAAAATGCAGGATTCAAACCGGTTAGACTTGTGCTTGTGGGAATAGGATTTGCAATGGCCCTTTCTGGTGCAATGATAATATTGGTATCATCAGCGGAACGTACAAAAGTTGATTTTATTGCAAACTGGCTCGCAGGGAACATATGGGGTACAGATTGGCCATTTATTCTCGCTATTTTTCCCTGGTTAGTCATTCTCATTCCCTTCACTCTCTATAAAGCGAATCGCATGAATCTACTGAACTTAAGTGAGCCTGTGGCCATTGGTGCAGGCGTTAGCATTGAGAAAGATCGATTTGTTTTATTTATCATTGCCGTGGCATTAGCGGCAGCTTCTGTTTCTGTCACAGGAGGCATAGCATTTATCGGCTTACTCGCACCTCATTTAGCAAAATCACTTGTCGGTCCGCGCGCCCAGCTGTTTATACCAGTGGCTGTTTTGTTAGGTGGATGGCTCTTATTGGCAGCAGATACCATCGGCAGGAACTTAGCGGATCCGAGTGGAATTCCTGCAGGGATCATGACGGCTATCATTGGAGCACCATATTTCATATACCTTTTAATAAAAAACGCATAAGTTGAAATTAGCGCACATCTGAGACGGGGTGTGCTTTTTTCACTCCCATTAACTAATGGAAAGGTTTCACTATGGATAAAAAAGGTAATGTTCATTAATGGAAGAAGTATATAGATATAATTGAATTTGAACTTATTATAGAAGGAGTCGGATAGGATGCGTAATTATCTTAAACATTACATTAATGGTGAGTGGGTTGAATCTACAGGTTCGGATGTCGAAGAGGTGATCAACCCGGCTACAGAAGAAGTAATAGGAAAAATCAGCATAGGAACAAAGGAAGATTTAGATAAAGCAGTGAAAGCAGCTAGAGAGGCGTTTCCTTCTTTTTCGACTATGCCTAAAGATGAACGAGTGAAAATGCTTGAACGAATCGCAGAAGAGTATGAGAAACGAAAAGAAGACATTATAGAAACTATTACGGATGAACTAGGTTCTCCTTTAGCAGTTTCTGAAAAAGTTCATTATATGATGGGTTACAACCATTTTTCTCAAGCTGCCGAATCTTTGAAAGAGTTCTCTTTTATCGAAGATATGGGCGGTCATACACGTGTTAAAGAATCGGTCGGCGTCAGTGGCTTAATTACACCTTGGAATTTCCCAACAAATCAAACCTCTACTAAAATTGCGAGTGCTTTTGCGGCTGGCAGCCCAGTCATATTGAAACCAGCAGAAGTTACCCCGTTTGCTGCAATTATTTTAGCGGAAATATTTGAAGCAGCTGGAGTTCCGAAAGGGGTATTCAATCTTGTAAACGGTAAAGGAGACGTTATTGGGGATGGCATCAGCTCTCATCCAGATATCGACTTCGTGTCATTTACCGGCTCAGGCAGAGTAGGTAAGAAAATCATGCAAAATGCATCTGAAACCATTAAGAACGTTGCTCTCGAGCTTGGCGGCAAGTCACCACTTGTCGTATTGGAAGATGCGGACATCGAACAAGCAGCAAGAACAGCTGTTAATCATATCGCTACAAACACAGGTCAAGTCTGTTCAGCCGCAACTCGGATATTGGTTCCTAATTCAATGAAAGAGGCTTTCGAAGAAGCTGTCTTGAAAGTGCTCCCAGAATTTTCTGTGGGAAATCCTCGTGAAGATAATCAAGTGGGTCCGCTCATATCTAAGAAACAATGGGATACAGTACAATCTTATATTGAAAAAGGAGTAGAGGAAGGTGCGACTCTTCTCTCTGGTGGCACTGGAAAACCAGAAGGGCTAGATAAAGGCTATTATACTAAGTTGACAGTGTTTTCAGATGTGACAAACGACATGACCATAGCAGAAGAAGAAATATTCGGTCCGGTAATGTCTATTCTTACGTACGAAGACCTTGATGATGCCATCAAGATAAGTAATGATACAGAGTACGGATTAGCCGGATATGTGGTAGGAGAAGACAAAAAAGCCCTAAGAAAAGTAGCGACAAGCATCCGGGCAGGTCGAATTAAGGTAAATGATGCAGAAGCAGACTTTGCAGCTCCATTCGGCGGTTTTAAGCAATCAGGAATCGGAAGAGAGTGGGGAGATCATGGTATTGAAGAATATCTAGAAACGAAAACTATTCTTGGATATCCATCCTAATAATGAAACAGGAGCTTACATCGAGCTCCTGTTTTTTTAGCTCAATTGGGAAGGGCTGATCGTTAAAATCGACTTCAAAGATAAAAGCTTGAATAAGAGTAAGATACTTTACCTATAGGAATTGGCTAAGGTATTGCCTATGTGAATGAAAAAAATTGCGATAGTTTTTTCTACGATCGACCAACTCTCCTGGTATAAGGTAACGGAAACACCACTCTTCAAAATAAATAATTATCTTGAATCCAAGTGTTCAGGATAAGGGGTAATTGTTGGAGGAGGTTAGCTTAACAGGCGAGGTAAGCAAAAAAAGACCTCCGCCAGTTCGACGGAGGTTTACAACATATTATCTAGATTTTTTCTTTAAATCAACCTTCTTCGCTTCTTCGCTAAACGCGCGAAGGAGAGAGAAACACATCAAAATCATTATAAAGATAAACGGAAATGCAGCAATGATAGCCGCTGTCTGCAAAGCACTTAATCCACCTTGCCATAATAGTACTGCTGCTGCACCTGCTTGAATTACTCCCCAAGTGAATTTAACTTGGTTGCGTGGATTCAAACTTCCGTTAGTCGTTTGCATTCCCAGTACGAATGTTGCAGAGTCTGCGGAAGTGATAAAGAATGTACTGATCAGCAGCAGTCCAATTATTGACATAACCGCCCCAAGTGGTACATGTTCTAGCATGGAGAATAGAGCAACTTCTGTACCTAATTCATTTACGTCAGCGTAAATATCGATACCATCAAAGAATTCTAACGAAATCGCTGTTCCACCAAATACAGAGAACCATAGGGCACCGAATACTGTTGGTACAAGCAATACACCTAAAATAAATTCTCTAATCGTACGACCTTTAGATACACGTGCTATAAACGTACCTACGAACGGAGCCCAAGAAATCCACCATGCCCAGTAGAAGATTGTCCAGGCTTGCACCCATGAATTATCTTCTGCAAAAGGTGTCATTCGGAAACTCATATATGGTAAATCACGAATGTAAGATCCGAATGTTGTTGTAAAGAAATCCATAATAAAGTTTGTTGGTCCTGCAAATAGAAGGAAGACCATTAACGCGATAGCTAAGACAATGTTTGTATTACTTAAATATTTAATTCCTTTATTTAATCCAGTCATAGCTGAAGTCATGAACAAGATGGTTACCACAACAATGATGATCAACTGCAAAGTAAATGTGTCTTCGAGACCGTCAATTGTGTAGGCAAGTCCACTGGAAATCTGCAAGGCACCTAAACCTAACGATGTTGCAACACCGAAAATCGTTGCAAAAACACCAATAAAGTCAACAAGAGTTCCTATAGGTCCTTTGACACGTTTTTCACCTAAAACTGGTGTCAGGGCTGCACTGATAACACCAGGTGCATCCTTACGGAATTTGAAATAGGCAAGTGCCAGTGCAAAAATAGCGTACATAGCCCATGGGTGGAGACCCCAGTGGAAGAAGCTGTATTTCATCGCTGATTGCGCAGCTGCTTCACTCATAGGTTCCTGATCAACAATAGGGGGCGAGTGGAAGTGTGATAATGGCTCGGCTGCACCCCAGAACACAAGACCGATACCCATACCGGCACTGAATAACATGGCGAACCAGGTGATATATGGATATTCTGGTTCATCATCCGGCTTTCCTAACTTAATTTTTCCATACTTAGAGAAAACCAGAAAGATAGCAAAAATTACGAATCCGGTCATTGACAGTAAATAGAACCATCCGAATTTATCAGTTAAAAAACCTTGGATGGTTGATGTTACGTTGGTTAAATTCCATGTTGGTAACGTTTCTTTAGGGATGACTCCCCAAATGATAAATAAGAAGGCTACAACAACAGAAATATAAAAAACTTTTGAAACTTGTTTCATTGATATCATCCCTCCTATTTAGTGTTTGTTCTCACTCACTTTATAAGTAACACTCATGGACCATAGGCTTGTGTTTTTCAGACATGCTTTGAAGCTCCTCAAGGACATCATGAAAACATAATAGTTCGTAAATCAAAATGGTTTGAGGAGGCAGGTGATGTCTGAATCCCGTTTGCTTTTCTACGTGTTCTTCTTTCCACTTCCAGAATACATCATCCAACTGTTCAACTCTTTGGAATTGATCCTCGCTAATAACGTGTGTGGGATCTTGAAGAACTTTCACAAAATCTTCTGTTAAAGTGAGTAAGAGCTCTTTTTCTTTTTCGGTAAAATCAGATGACTGTGTTTTTACGTATTGCAAATTTCCCAAGTGATAGGCGATTTGTTGGAATGCGCCTAATTTTTTTTGAGAAAACTGAAAGGCCGACATTTCTTCCTTCGTGTGCTTATGGTACTTCCACTCTTCACGTTGAAATTGTGACAATTGATATGTTCTCTCTAAGTGCGCCGTTAATTGCCTGTAAGACCTTTGAATTCCCCGGTTTTTCTCTTTAGATTCTGCTACAATGTCTGAAATTATACGCTCAAGCAGCACCGCAGCGTGATTATACAAAGAATTTATATCTTTGTAAATCATGGGGGAATAATTGGGTGGTAAAAGGAAAAAATTCACAAGAGTTGAAATGATGATTCCAATTGAAGTTGTACCCAATCTTGTAAAGAACGAAACAATGTAATGTTCTTGAAAGTCAGGGATCATTGCGATAGCTGTGATGGTAGCAACGATGATTCCGTCATCCAGACGCAGTTTATGACACACTGCAATCGTAATCATAGCAACGAGCCCAAATGTCAGAGCACCTTTTCCTAAAATAGCGTATAAGGATGTGGCCAGTAAAGCTCCTATCGCTGATGCAGGAAAGCGCACAAACGCTTTTTTAATAGAATCTGCTGCCGTATGTTCTACCGTAACAATAGCTGTGATTACAGCAAAAATGATAGGCAAATTAAAAAAACCGCAGATTAATGCAGTTAAGAACACAGAAATCCCTGTTTTTAAAGTTCTTCCTCCAAGAATTTTGAACTTTTTAAGAGATTGAATCATAAAAATCACCTATTATGAAGAAATGTCTATGGACCACGATTAGTCATTATATAATAAATTCCCCAAAAACGATAGATAAAATCCTGTTTCTTCTTATATAATAGTAGTTGGAAATTCATAACAGTGGAGGGTCATCTATGAAGAAGTGGGTTGGAATGATGCTGCTTGTATTGCTTTTAACCGCATGTAGCGGTGCTTCAAGTGTAAGCAATCAGGAAGAGCAAAGCAAAGAAGAACAGAAGACAGAACAGTCGAAGAAGAATGAGGAAAATGAAAAGACAGAGAAGGAAGAAGAACAAAAAGATAATGAGACCACAGAGCCTGCAAACACAACACCTGCAGAACCACAATATCAATTGACTGGTAACTGGTCTTTTGAGCCAATTGGGGATGCTAATCCTAAAGTAGCTTTAATTACTATTGATGACGCACCGGATAACCAAGGGGTTGAAATGGCAAAAACACTTAAACACCTTAACGCCCCGGCAATCTTTTTCGTAAATGGTCATTTCATTGACACACCTGAAGGAGCAGAAGAATTAAAGAAGATTCATGAAATGGGATTTCCGATCGGGAATCATACATATAGCCATTCTTCCTTACCTGATCTTTCTCAAGAAGAACAAAAAGAAGAAATTATCGGTCTGAATGATCGTATCGAAGAAATCATCGGTGAGCGTCCTAAATTCTTTCGTGCTCCATTTGGGCAGAACACCGAATACTCTAAGCAATTAGCTGCAGAAGAGAATATGCTGCTTATGAACTGGACGTACGGCTACGATTGGAATCAGGAATATATGGATGCGACAAAGTTAGCTGATATTATGGTCAATACAGACCTGTTGGGTAATGGAGCTAATTTATTAATGCATGACAGGGAATGGACAGCTAAAGCCCTTCCTGACATTGTGCAAGGATTGAAAGATAAAGGGTATGAGCTCCTCAACCCAGCCCTAATAAAAACACCATAAAGAAAAAGGCGGAGATCTCTAGAGATTTCCGTTTTTTTGGACTATTTTTTAAAGAGTGACATACATATAATTGTGATGAACTTAATTAGTATGTCACAAAATATAAAATGTTATACTTTTGGGCTTGATTTTTGGATTGTGCCATATTAAAATGAACTTACAGTGAAAGCGATTACAAATATTAAGGAGTGGATGTAATGGGTACAATCGTATGTCAAGACTGCCAAAAAGTGATTGAGCATTATGAAAATGAGAAGGTTTCTACTCTTTACAGCACGTGTCCGACTTGCAATACATCAGAAAAGAAATAATTGATCCTCATAGAAAAGCCATCCCGGCTTAAATCGTCGGGATGGCTTTTTTGGTGGTATATAGGATTATTTAAACGCACGCTGTTCCTGAATAACATGAATGGTTTCTAATGTGTCATCCTCAGGCCCTTGGACAGGAAGGCCAGCTTCAATGTTCTCTTGAATGTATTGGATGTTTTCTTCTGTAATGATTTCACCAGGGATGAAAATTGGAATTCCTGGCGGGTAGACCATTACAAATTCTGCACTAATTCTTCCGATTGAAGCTTTTAAAGGAACGACTTCAGTTGATGCATAGAAAGCATCTCGTGGTGTGAGTGAAAGAACCGGTATTTGTGGCACTTTTACAGCTACCTCTTTCATTTCATGAGAGGAAGAGCACTGTTCAGAGAGCTCTGACAATGCACGTATTAATTGGTCTAAATCTTCTTCGCTATCTCCTGGAGTGACGATACACAAGAGATTGTAAAGATCTGAAAGCTCTACTTCGATGTTATAGTTTTCCCGCAGCCACACTTCAACGTCATAACCTGTCACCCCGAGGTTTTTTACAGAAATGATCAGCTTAGTAGGATCATAATCAAAGGTGGCCTCACTTCCAAGAATATCTTCGCCGGGACAATAAATCGCAGGAATTGCATTCAGTCTTCTTCTGGCGTCGTCAGCTAGAGATAAGCATTTATTTAACAAACTCTTCCCATGGATAGCTAAATGTCTTCTCGCGGCATCCAAGGACGCGAGAAGGATATAGGACGTTGAAGTCGTAGTAAGCATTGAAAGAATGGTCTGAACGCGCTCATGAGAAACCAGTCCTTCGCGCAAATTCAGCACTGAGCTTTGGGTCAGAGAACCTCCGAGTTTATGGACGCTTGTAGCCGCTAGGTCTGCACCTGCCTGCATTGCTGAAAGGGGAAGCCGTTCATGAAAATGAATATGAACTCCATGTGCTTCATCTACCAGCACAGGAATTTCAAACGAATGAGCGATTTCGACAATCTTTCTTAAATCAGCCGTGATACCAAAGTACGTAGGGTTAATGACTAGAACACCCTTGGCATCAGGGTTTGCTTCACATGCTTTCCTTACTGCCTCAGGCGTAATCCCATGAGAAATACCTAATCTGTCATCTAGTTCAGGATGAATGAATACAGGTTTTGCCCCTGAAAAAATAATCGCAGTTGTGATCGATTTATGGACATTTCTTGGCACTATGATTTTATCTCCAGGATGGCAGACGCTCATGATCATAGTCATAATAGCTCCCGATGTCCCTTGAACAGAAAAGAATGTATAGTCAGCTCCGAAAGCATCTGCCGCCAACTCCTGAGCTTGTTGGATCATTCCGTGAGGATGATGAAGGTCATCTAAGGGTTCAATATTAATGAGATCAATGGATAGAGCATTTTCACCGATGAAGTCACGGTACTCTTCATCCATGCCTTTTCCACTTTTGTGTCCTGGTATGTGAAATTGAATAGGTTTCTTCGCAGCGTGCTCTTTGACACCTGTGAATAAAGGAGTTTCATTTTGTTTCATGAATTGTTTGCACCTCTTTATAGATTGAAAGCAACTGAATTATAGCAGTTTCACTATAAACTGGCTAGTTATTTTTCTCATCTCAATCGGCTCATGGTAAAATACGGGACAAGGGAGGGATAGGATGAATTGGAAAACAAGAGTGACAGATTTATTGGGGGTTTCGTATCCTATTATTCAAGGAGGGCTTGCTCATCTTGCTTATTCAGATCTCGCCGCTGCTGTTTCTAACGCAGGGGGATTAGGTCAAATTACTGCGATGAGCATGGATGGACCAGATCAGTTGCGAGATGAGATTAGAAAGGTTCGACGAATGACTGAGAATCCCTTTGGGGTAAACTTTGCTATTGGACAGCACGGAAGACCTTTTGAAGATCGCGTCCAAGTAGCCATTGAGGAAAAAGTGCCTGCCATTTCAGTAACAGGTGGTAATCCTAAGCCGGTATTGGACATGGTTCAGGGTAAAGGGATTAAAACTCTCGTATTGGTAGCTGCTCGTCGTCAAGCGGTTAAAGCAGAGGAGCTGGGAGCAGATGCTGTTATGGTGGTCGGCCACGAAGGCGGTGGACACCTTGGGAGAGACGATGTAGGTACATTTGTTCTGACACCTCAAGTTGTAGATGCTGTTTCTATTCCAGTAATCGCTTCTGGAGGAATTGGTGATGGAAGAGGGTGGATGGCCGCGCTGGCACTTGGTGCAGAAGGCATAGAGATGGGAACACGGTTCATCGCTACAAAAGAGTGCATCCACGCCCATGAAAGTTACAAACGAGCACTGATAGAAGCCGATGAAACTTCGACAACTGTAATTAAGCGCAGCATTAAGGCACCTGCAAGAGCTTTGAAAAATAGCTGGACATATCAGATTATTGAGCTGGAGAAAACAAATCCAGGTTATGAAGGGTTAAAGACTTATATCAGCGGGGAAGCTAACAAGAAATATATTTATGAGGGTGCAGATGAAGAGGGCTTCGGGTGGGCAGGTCAGGTCACTTCAAGAATTCATGATGTCCCTACCGTTGAACAGCTTTTCCAGCGAATGATAAAGGAAGGAGAACAAATCCGAACGAGATGGTCAGTGTAATACATAAGGAGGTCTAACATGAGCTATAGTTATCCAATTGATGAAATTTATTGGTCAAAGGAAGAAATTATTGATGTAGTAAATTTTTATTCAATGGTGGAGCAAGCCTATGAAAAGAGTGTGAGCAGAGATGATTTACTGCTTGCTTATACTCGGTTTAAGCAAATCGTTCCATCTAAAAGTGAAGAGAAGAAATTATGTGGCGAGTTTGAAAAAGAGTCCGGGTACTCCTGTTATCATACAGTGAAAAAAGCAAGAGCTCTTGCTCAGGGTGATCGGGTCAGTATGAACTAATAAAATAAGGAGCAGCACGATTGATTCATGGCTGCTCCCTTTTTTTAATTCAATTGTTTAGTGTAGCGATAGAGCGGTTCAAGCTTTTCAAACGTTTCTCTACATAACTCAATGAAAGCATCTGCATCTTTTAATCGTTTATCATCCCGAGAGATGTTTTGGCCGCATAGGATTTCAGCTTTCTTAACATTTTTCAAGCGATCTGTCATAGAAAGAAATTTCTCTTCATCGACTTCTTCGTGAGGAATAGAATCAGGTTTGGTATGATCGACGGACCATACGAATTGATCGGGGATGTGAGAAAGGACTTCTTTCCTGTTTCTTTCAAGAGTTTTTGCAAAGTCCTGTTTTATTGGACTTTCATAAATGACTGCAAACCAAATGAATACGTGGCTTTCCCATAAACCGACTTGGAAATGAGGAAGTTTCTTATATCCTCTTTTATTAGAAGCAAGGGCTGCCCATGTGTCGTTTGGAGGGTTAGTCTTCCTTCTAGCGTGTTTTGCCACGTGAACAAACATTTCATCTCCCGTTAAAGCTGTAACATCTGGTTCCAACTCTTTTGCAATGGCTTCAAGCTTGGGTGAAATTTGTTCTCTTAATGCATTCATCCGATTTTCCAAACCTGGAATGGAGAATACGTCGAAATCCTTTTGGGTAAATCCGTTAAATGTAGCCATAGTATCAACTCCTATTTCAACTATTTGTTAGTTTAACAAAAACTGTTCTACATTATGAAGTAATGTGTTTCCTGGGTTTGAATCATAATAAAATGGGTTACATATAAGTAATCTAACTGAAACTTCTGACACATTGCTAACATATATATATAGCAAGGATTTAAGAGGGAGGGAATGGCAATGAAACATGTCATGGAAGCGTTACGTAAACGAGAAGCTGAAGAGAAGCTCCCGGTAATCCGTATGGAAATTGATTACGAGCTAGTGACATTGCATGATGCAATGGTCGCCTGTGACCAGGAGCAGATAAAGAGAAGTAAAAAGAAGCTCGCGGAACTTCGTAAACAATTGATTGAATGGTCTTCATAATTACGAGCAACAATAGGGTTGCTCGTATTTTTTCATTTATCAATGGGCGTTTCTCCATGATAACTCCCGATACATGCAAGACAAACGTCATTTTGATACGATAAAGATTGAACTTGTTTAAAGGGGTACTTAATTTATGGATAAAAAAATGAAGCAAGAAGTATATGACCAGGCGAAAACCTGGATCTTGGAAGCAGGGGAAAGGATCAGAGAAAAAATTGACGCGCCTAGGTCAATTGAAACGAAATCGAATCCGAATGATCTTGTTACTGAAATGGATCAGGAAACAGAAGAGTTTTTCGCTGATAGGATTAAAGAGACATATCCTAAACATTTCCTTTTAGGTGAAGAAGGCTTTGGAGATGAAATTGAAGAAATGAAAGGTACCGTCTGGATTGTTGATCCGATTGATGGAACCATGAATTTTGTCCATCAAAAGAGAAACTTTGCTATTTCTATCGGAATTTACCATGAAGGAATAGGAGAAATCGGCTTCATCTACAATGTGATGGAAGACGTTCTATACTCCGCTCAAAAAGGACAAGGAGCTTTCAAAAACGATCAGCAGCTTCCCACTCTTAATCAATCTAGACCATTAGAACAATCGATCCTAGCATTAAACACTACTTGGATGCTTCCGGAGAATCCTCATGTGGATCATACAGGGATGGAGAGATTGGTAAAAAAACTGAGGAGCACTCGCTCTTACGGTTCTGCTGCATTGGAATTTGCTTTTGTTGCAGAAGGAATTCTGGACGGATATTTAACGATGACATTGATGCCTTGGGACTACGCTGCCGGTGCGATCCTGGTTCAGGAAGTAGGGGGTACGGTTACGCGAGCAGACAAACAGGAACTTGATCTCTTGAACCAAACCACCGTTCTGGCTAGTCGTGTAAACATCCATGATGAAATTATCGATGGTTATGTGGATTTGAAGAAATAATTAAGAAAAGCGACCGAGTTTTTCATCGGTCGCTTTTTTTTAAGTATCCTGTTGCCTTTTCAGTTTTAAACCATATCCCATAATCATAAAGCCTATTACAAAAAGAAAGCCTGCCAGCCAGAAGATTTCCTGGCCGATCGCGAACCCTACAGATACGAAGGATAAGATAACTAAAAAAGCCAAAATAGCCATAATCAGCTGAGTATTTTTCAAAAGTCTCACCTCACAATTCAATTATATATGATTTAACTAAAGATTGAAAATTGTACAAAGGGTGGTTTCTTCTACTTACATTTAGTATGATAGGGGATAGAACAGGGAGATGCGAGGAGGAACAACATGCAAGACATGTCAACACTTACGGTCCCTTCAGATTTGTGGCCCGTAGCTGATTTCTTTTTTCAAGGGCTTGGTAATGAAATAAATCTGAATAATGAGAATGAAGTTTCCATGCTATTTCGTTCTTTTATGCTTTTATATCTAACTGTAGTCATCTTGACAATCATTACATTTAAATTAGGTTTTGCTAGAAAACTTCCTTTGATCAAAAACATCGTTGTTTATACCGTATTGATCATTGGTACCTTCATTTTGACTCTAATCCTTGGTTTAAATTTGCCTCTTCCGGAAAGTTTGTTTGTGGCGGCCATTATTCTTGGTGTTTATCGCCTTCGGCTGCACCGTGAAAGAGGAGCAAGCCAGAATGAATCATAATACGAAAAAAGAGCAATCTAAGGTTCAGCCCTAGTATAGTAAAGACTGAAGAGTTTAATTTGACTCCTATAAACAAACAAGACCGCTCAGCCATGCTGAACGGTCTTGTTTGTTTATAAATAACCGCTTTACATAAAGACCCTCTCGACATAAGTCAATGGCTTTCGTGAGGAAAGATTTCCCTCACTACAACCCTTGTCTTATGCTTGTCGGGCCTCCCAGGTCAATTCCACATTTCGCTTTCATATCCAGCTCCACCACCTAGACACTCGAGACATAAGTCAATGGCTTTCGTGAGGAAAGATCCCCTCACTACAGCCCTTGTCTTATGCTTGTCGTGTCTCCCAAGGTGGTTCCGCATTTAATCTTAACTCAAGTGTTTTTCTTTTTTGCGTTCGCGGTTAAAGCGGAAATTTCCCGTGGCCAGGCGTTTTTTTGTGTTTTCTTCTATTCGATCATGACAGGATTGACACATATAGGTGTGGATCCGTCGGTTTCTGAGCCTTTTTGCCTGGAGACAATAACTATCAATTTTTTCTATTTCATCGCAAATTACGCATTGTACACGCATCCGTTTCACCTCAAACTGTTTCAATTGTTACAGATATTTTAACATACTATAACGGTTCCGTATAATTCGCTTTCACATGTTTGAGAATAGTTGGAAAGGGGAAGTCAATTTACAGAAGTTAAGAAAGGGTGATTATGTGAGAAAGCGTTGGATTTATACTGCAGTAGGAGCTGCCGCTGGAGGCGCAGCTGCATTTTTTCTCAGAAATGAGGAAAGCAGAAAACAGGTGGTAGACAAGGCGAAGTCATTACAGAATAACTTTAAGAAGAAAGATGGTTTGCCTGTTGAAGAGGCGGGCAACCCTCAACTGGATAACTTAGAGAATGCAGATATGGTTTCAGAGGGTTCTCAATTCGGAGTTCAATACTATAATGAATTGACTGAGAAAGAACGTGAAATTTTAGAAAAAAGTAACAGCTAAATCCTCTAAAGGATTTAGCTGTTTTTCTGTCACTCTTGTTTAGATTGTTCTTTTTCAATTTGGTTCAGTTTTTTCTGTTCATTTTCAGGAATCGATTCTTGATTTGAATCGGTCTGAGGTCGCTCATTGATTGGTCCTCCAGGCATATATCTGCTGACAATCTTGCTAAGTTCATCGGTTACCCCTTCAATTGGGTGCCCTTGAGATATTTTTTTGCCAAGACCACGTAAACGTTCGACACCGTCTGCATCAGCGATTACTACGGCTTGTTTTCCATATGGGTCATGCTTAATCGCTTCGGCAACGGAGTACTTGATTACACCTACTCTAGACCGGTCCAAATCCTTATCAACGTCTATGCCTACAGCTACATAGTCACCAAGAACGAGAGCAGTAGCATCATGAACATCCGGTACTTGAACAGCGAGTTTAGCAAGATGCCTAGCTGCTTGCTGGCTTGTCTTCTTCTGTCTTTTTACTGGGTCTGAATTTGTCACATATTTCATTTCAGAATCTCCTTGACGTTCTTTCAAGAGAGACTCTTCATCTGTTTGTTGACAAGCCGCTAAGGCGATAAGCAAGGTCAACCAAATTATTTTCTTCATCAAACCACCACTTTTTTTCTTATAGCGTGTGTTAGATGAAGAATAATATACTGAATACCATTTAATTGGGTTAAGGCAGTTAGGGGATTAAAGTAATCCATTTTATTGGTGATTACTCTAACTCCTATAGAAGAACAGTCTTCGTTAAACTAGATTATGGAGAAACAAGAGATATTTACAAAAAAAAGGACAGCTGCGTCAGCCGTCCTCATTTTTACTTCAAAATAATTTTTTTAATGCCCTTGATAGGGCTTGTTTGATTCGATCCGTCCTTGAAGTATAAATGGACAGGTCCCGTTTCCTTTAATGGTTTTCCATCTTCCGCAAAGAGAAGTAAGGATTCTGATAAAGCGTCAGCTTGAATGGTGTGTTCGCCTTCATCCGTGACAAGTGCTGCTTCTTCCACACTAGCCTCAGGTTCGCTTGTATGAAGGAAAGGTTTTAGTGGCATAAGAAAAGTACCTTTCATGATACGTTGTTTCTCAAACCGGTTGATGCTTTTATTAATAGGAGGGTTTAATTTTTGTTGATAAACCTCTCTGTCAAAACGAAGAGACTTTCTTTTCAGTTCGTCTTCTTCTTCATCTGACTTTTCTATTTCTTCTGGATGGAATGCTTCTTTAAACGTAAGCTTTCGGTCATCAAAGATCCAGACTGTCGGATCAAGTGTAATGGGGAATTTTACATTTCCTTCAATTTGCACAATCATGGCTCATGCCACCTTTCCAATAAAATCATCCATACAAATCATAGCAAAAATTGAATTCGATTTCATTAAGGAGGTTCAAACAATGAACAAAGATATAACAACGGATATACTCAACGAATGGTTAGATAATGTTCGACCGTATGCTTATGACGGGCAAGTCGCCAATTATATTCCTGCCTTGGCAAGACAAAACCCAGAAGATTTAGCTGTTGCTATTCACTATATAGATGGTGAAACGATTGAGGCAGGAGAAGTTGAAGCCACATTCACTCTACAAAGTATATCTAAAGTCATCTCCCTCGCATTAGCCTTGATGGATAATGGGGAGGAGTATGTATTTGACCGTGTAGGGATGGAGCCTACAGGTGATCCTTTCCATTCCATCTATCGTTTGGAACAGCGTCCATCAAAACCTCTTAATCCGATGATCAATGCCGGAGCCCTTGCTGTGACGAATATGATTCATGGGGATACTCCTGATGAAAAGGTCGGCCGCCTCCTTACCTTTATCCACGAGATGACGGATGATCAGTCTATTAGTTACGACCGTGAAGTAGCCGAATCTGAATTTGAATCGGCATTTTTAAATCGCTCTCTTCTTTTTTATATGAAACAGCACCAGATTGTTACCGGAAGTGTGGAAGAAACCCTAGATGCCTATACGAAGCAGTGTGCGATCGAGCTTAACGTTTGCCAGCTTGCAAAAATAGGTGCTTTATTAGCTAATGGTGGAAGAGACTTGAATTCAGGAAGAAGGATCATCCCGAAGCATTTAGCAAGAATTTGCAAAACGTTTATGGTTACATGTGGGATGTATGATGCGTCTGGTTCATTCGCTATCAAAGTTGGAATACCTGCCAAAAGTGGAGTATCTGGTTCGGTGCTTGCCTCCTTAAATGGTTTCGGTGGTATCGCAGTGTACGGTCCCAGCTTGGATGAGAAGGGAAACAGTGTTGTCGGATTAAAACTATTAGAGCTTTTATCCAATCGATATGACCTCTCTATTTTTTAAACCAATACGATATCCTCTGTTGCAATTTTCAGTGGTAAGCGATAATATTATTAGAAGAGAGACTGTAAATGGAGGGGATTTTGATGTTGTCTGATGTGGCTGTGGATCATCGTGAAAAAGCCTATGCCCTTCTAAAAGCTGACGCTGATAAAATTTTGAAGTTAATAAAAGTGCAGATGGACAACTTGACAATGCCTCAGTGTCCACTTTATGAAGAAGTTCTAGATACACAAATGTTCGGTTTATCACGCGAAATTCATTTTGCGGTTCGCTTGAACTTAATCAGCGATGAAGAAGGAAAACAAATTCTTGATAACTTAGAACAACAACTAAACGTTTTGCATGAGGCTGCACAAAACTCATAAAGGACAAGCTCAAATTGCGACGACCTCTGTTGTAATTTGAGTTTTTTTATATTAAAGCGCTTTCGCGAAATTTCGCTCTATAATTGACAAAATAGAAGGAATTCTGCGAATGCAGCGAGAACAAATATATAAAGTAGGGATGAATAAATATGAAACGACATTTGAAAAGTTACGACTTTAGCTTGCTATTTGCCCCTATTGCTCTCATAGCATTCGGCACGGTCATGATCTACAGTGCAAGTATGGTTTACGGTCCTGTTAGATTCGGAGTGCCAAGCGACCACTTTTTGATGAAGCAGATTCAATGGTTCTCTATAGGACTCGTATTAATGATCGGAGCTTCGTTAGTGCCATACCGTCACTGGCAAAGGTTAGCAAAATTGAGCGTGTTGCTTATGGTTACGCTATTAGCTGGTTTGTTCGTATTCGGCACAGAGGTCAATAATGCAGTCTCCTGGTATAATTTCGGTTTTATGAACTTTCAGCCGGCAGAATTTGTAAAGATCGGCTTGATTATTTATTTATCTGCCGTCTATGCAAAAAAACAGAGGTACATTGGAGACTTTACGAAAGCTGTTGTACCTCCGCTTATTTTGACTTCACTAATTTTAGCTATGATCGTATTGCAGCCTGATATTGGTTCTGCAGCTATTATCGGTTTGATTGCAAGTGTGTTGATTATGACTTCAGGTATCCACTGGAAGCACATTTTAATTTTAGTTGCAGTAACCGTGGGACTCATCCTGATTGGAAGTACCCAAATGGTTACGGATGAAAGACTGGAACGCTTTTCAGGTGCTTACCAGCCTTTCGAATCGCCTGATCAAGACGGATACCATTTGATTCAGTCCTACGTGGCAATAGGAACTGGAGGATTGTTAGGAGAAGGAATTGGGCAAGGGGTCCAAAAATTAGGGTATTTACCAGAGCCTCATACTGACTTTATTATGGCCGTCATTGCGGAAGAGCTAGGTTTTATTGGAGTTGCCATCACGATAGGACTTATGGCACTAATCGTTTTAAGAGGGCTCTACATATCGTCCAAGTGCCGGGATGCTTTTGGAGCACTGTTAGCGATAGGAATCTCATCCATGATCGCTATTCAGGCTATGATCAACTTGGGAGCAATGAGCGGGTTATTGCCTATTACAGGTGTTACCCTTCCGTTTATCAGTTATGGGGGTTCATCCCTTTTAATATTGATGGTGGCTGTTGGGATCCTTAACAATATTGCCCGTACCGTTAAAATCAAAGAGCAAGAAGGGGAAGAAGCACCAGTAGAAAAAGCGCAATCCAAACAAACTTATATGAATAATCGAGGAGTGAGATCATGGCAGAACTAAAACATATCAATAAAGTATTAGTTGCTAACCGTGGAGAGATTGCTATTCGAGTGTTTCGTGCTTGTACAGAACTGAACATCCGTACAGTAGCGGTCTATTCTCAGGAAGACACAGGTTCTTATCATCGATACAAAGCAGATGAAGCATATCTAGTAGGAGAAGGGAAAAAACCAATTGATGCGTATCTTGACATTGAAGGCATTATTGAAATTGCCAAGAGTGTCGATGTCGATGCGATTCACCCTGGTTACGGTTTTTTATCCGAGAATATTCATTTTGCAAGGCGTTGTGAAGAAGAGGGGATCACCTTCATTGGTCCAACAAGCGACCATCTAAATATGTTTGGAGATAAAGTTAAGGCAAGAGAGCAGGCCGTTGCTGCTGATATTCCTGTTATTCCTGGAAGTGATGGTCCAGTCAGCGGGATCGAAGAAATTCGCCGGTTCGGTGAAGAACATGGTTACCCGCTTATGATTAAAGCTGCCATGGGTGGCGGTGGAAGAGGAATGCGAGTAGTACGAAGTGCGGATACTCTGAAGGAGTCATATGATCGTGCCCGGTCAGAAGCGAGGGCTGCTTTTGGAAGCGACGATGTCTATGTGGAAAAATTAATTGAACAACCGAAACATATTGAAGTCCAAATTATCGGCGACCATGAAGGGAATATTGTACATCTCTACGAAAGAGATTGTTCTGTCCAAAGACGACATCAAAAAGTTGTAGAAGTCGCTCCGAGTGTTTCTCTTACCGACGAATTAAGAGAAGAAATTTGTGCATCTGCAGTGAAGCTGATGGATAATGTGAACTACTTAAATGCAGGAACTGTGGAATTCTTAGTGACAGGTAACGAATTTTATTTTATTGAAGTAAACCCTCGTGTTCAGGTGGAACATACCATTACCGAAATGATCACTGGGGTGGACATTGTACAGACTCAAATTATGATTGCAGACGGTCATGGACTACATAATGCACCGATAAATATCCCCGAGCAGAAGGATATCCGAACTCACGGATACGCAATTCAGTCAAGAGTTACAACCGAAGATCCTTTAAACAACTTTATGCCGGATACAGGAAAAATTATGGCCTATCGTACAGGTGGAGGGTTTGGTGTCCGTCTTGATGCAGGGAACGGTTTCCAAGGTGCTGTAATATCTCCATACTATGACTCACTGTTAGTGAAACTTTCTACATGGGCGCTAAGCTTCGATCAAGCGGCTCATAAGATGGTAAGAAACCTAAAAGAATTCCGAATCCGTGGAATTAAGACGAATATCCCTTTCTTAGAAAATGTCATCCAACACAAGCAGTTTATAACGGGTGAGTATGATACGACATTCATAGATCGTTCTCCTGAGCTTTTTGTATTTCCTAAACGAAAAGACCGTGGCACGAAAATGCTGACTTACATTGCCGATCGAACGATTAATGGATTTGAGGGGTATGGCAATCGTAAGAAGCCGACCTATTCAAGGGCTCGTATGCCACATGTGAAGCATTCAGTCCCAATTCCTCGAGGAACAAAACAGATCCTCGATGAGCAGGGGCCAGAGGAGCTTGCAAAGTGGTTAAAAGCACAAAAGGAAGTACTGCTGACAGATACTACATTTAGAGATGCTCATCAGTCTTTACTCGCTACACGTGTAAGGACGAAGGACCTGGAAAATATTGCAGAGCCGACTGCTCGTCTGCTCCCTGAACTTTTCTCTATGGAAATGTGGGGCGGTGCAACCTTTGATGTTTCCTACCGTTTCTTAAATGAAGATCCGTGGGAACGCTTATTAAAACTAAGACAGAAAGCACCAAATGTGCTTTTCCAAATGTTATTGAGAGCATCTAACGCTGTTGGCTATAAAAACTATCCAGATAACTTGATTCGGGAATTTGTTGAAAAGAGCTCCAGCGCTGGTATCGATGTTTTCCGTATCTTTGATAGTCTTAACTGGGTAGAAGGTATGAAACTTGCTATCGACTCCGTGCGTGAGAACAACAAAGTGGCAGAAGCAGCCATGTGTTACACAGGGGATATTTTAGATTCTTCCCGTCCAAAATATGACTTGGAATACTATAAGAAAGTAGCAAAAGAGCTGCAGGATGCAGGGGCTCATATTCTTGGTATTAAAGATATGGCAGGTCTAATGAAACCTGAAGCAGCTTATCAATTAATTAGTACACTGAAGGATGCGATTGACATCCCAATTCATCTTCATACCCATGATACAAGTGGAAATGGAATTTTCACGTATTCCCGTGCAGTCGAGGCTGGGGTAGACGTAGTCGATGTCGCGACTGGCTCAATGGCAGGACTTACATCGCAGCCTAGCGCAAATAGTCTTTATTATGCACTTGAAGGCAATGAGCGTAAGCCAAATGTTAATATCAAGGCATATGAAGAATTGGGTCATTACTGGGAAGATACGAGAAAATATTATCATGACTTTGAAAGCGGCATGATGGCCCCGCATACGGAAGTATATGAACACGAGATGCCAGGAGGACAATACAGTAATTTGCAGCAGCAGGCGAAGGCTGTAGGCTTGAATGATCGTTGGGGAGAAGTGAAAAAAATGTATCGCCGAGTCAATGATATGTTTGGAGATATCGTAAAAGTTACGCCTTCTTCAAAAGTTGTAGGAGATATGGCCTTATTCATGGTTCAAAACGAATTGAATGAAGACGATATTTTCGAACGAGGAGATAATCTTGACTTCCCAGACAGCGTCGTAGAGTTTTTCCAAGGATATCTTGGACAGCCCTACGGAGGTTTTCCTTCTGAGCTCCAGCGTATTATCTTAAAAGGGAGAGAACCGATTAAGGTCCGGCCTGGTGAATTGCTTCCCCCTGTCGATTTCAATGATCTTAAGGAAACGTTGTTCCATAAGTTAGACAGGCAAGTGACAAGCTTTGATATGATCAGCTATGCCTTGTATCCTAAAGTTTTTATGGATCATCAGAAATTTACCGAGCAATACGGTGACATGTCTGTTCTGGATACCCCGACATTCTTTTATGGAATGCGATTGGGTGAAGAGATAGAAGTAGAGATTGAGCAAGGTAAAACTTTGATTGTGAAACTTGTATCAGTAGGAGAAGCTCAAGTGGATGGGACTAGAACTGTCTACTTTGAATTGAACGGACAGCCTCGTGAAGTAGTTATTAAGGATGAAAATGTTAAAGCCTCCGTACAGGAACGCCCAAAAGCAGATAAGTCGAATAATAAACATATTGGTGCTAGCATGCCTGGGACAGTAATAAAAGTAATATCCAGTAAAGGTGAGAAAGTGAAAAAAGGCGACCATCTAATGATCACAGAAGCTATGAAGATGGAAACGACAGTCCAAGCACCTTTCGACGGAGTCATTAAAGACATCTATGTAGAAAATAATGAAGCAATTCATGTAGGTGATTTGCTAATAGAATTCGAATAAGATAGAGCTTTTTAATAATAACTTCTGTAATTAGAAAAAAATAAGACCGACCAATAATACCATAAAGTCTAGGGGTTCCCCCTGGGCTTTTTTCTGCTAAACAGTCTCTAACTTTAAAACCTCTTGAGAGCTAATTTGTCTTGTGGTATTGAGGAAGCGTCAATAATCAACCTGAATGACGTGCCTAAATTCATATGAAGAGTGTACTCTTTTGGAAAAAGACTTGCATTGTTCTGTAGGGTCTGCTAGAAATATAGAAGTGCATGTATTACTGAAATATTACACTACTGTAAAAGGATGCATGAAAAAAGCGTTAAAAAATGATTTTGTTGTTGATACTAAGGGATGAAACTCCTTCACAAAATTGTCACAAAATCTCAAAAATCTCTTAATTAAATAGATAGAAGACAAATTCCATGATACAATTATTTTGATGTTTCTTGTCCTTGAGACTTTAGAGGATGGAAACTGTCCTCGATTGACGTCATGGTGATTTCAATCATGGAACGTAAGAGAGGTAGAAGGAGGAAGATATTACGATGGATAATCCAAGAACAGTCGAGTCTGCTTCTACAGAAATCATCGGCCAATCTAAATCGACTGTACGTGAATCTTCATTGTTAGCTGATATCAAAAGCTTGATCAAAGTAGGGATTATAAATTCAAACTTAATCACCACCTTTGCGGGATTCTGGTTAGCTTTATATTTTACAGGATCCTCTTTTATCGATCATTGGTTGACTTTTCTGCTGACAATGCTCGGAACCGCTTTCGTCATTGCAGGAGGATGTATAATAAATAACTGGTATGACCGGGATATCGACCCGATCATGTCCCGAACAAAAAACCGACCGACCGTTACAGGAACCATGTCATTGACATTGATTCGGAATTTAGGAATCGGGACTTCACTAGCCGGATTTGTCATTTTATTATTTACAACCTTAGAAGCTGCTTTGTGGGGAGCGTTCGGATGGTTCGTATATGTCGTACTGTACACGATGTGGTCAAAGAGAAGGTACACAATTAATACGGTTATCGGAAGCTTTTCCGGTGCTGTCCCACCGTTAATTGGATGGTCTGCCATTGACCCTGGCCTTCAGTTAGAAGCCATTATTCTATTTTTAATTATGTTCATTTGGCAAACCCCTCATTTCCTGGCGCTAGCCATGAAGAAGAAGGATGAGTATCAAGCTGCAGGCATACCGATGCTACCAGTGGTGCACGGATTCAATATGACAAAGAGACAAATTGTCATCTACGTTGCTTGCTTACTGCCCTTGCCAATCTATTTAGCTTCACTTGGAAGTATATTTCTAATAACAGCTACCACCCTGTCCCTTGGCTGGCTGGCTTTGGGGGTTGCCGGTTTCTTCATGAAAGATGATTACAAATGGGCAACATGGATGTTTATTTACTCCCTAAATTATTTAACCATCATCTTCTTTATGATGGTACTCGTTACCCTACCATTTCCATTTTAAAGTACTAGCCCAATATTAAATTGGGCTAGTTCCAAAATATACTATGTATAAAAAGAGAAAGAGAGGTATCATTCATGAGAGGTTGGATGGGAAAATTCCGTTCATTGTTTCTATTTGGTGCTCTCACCCTCATCCTGTCCGGATGTGGGGTAGACAATTTGAGTGCCCTTAAGCCTAAAGGCTACGGAGCGGAATTATTATTAGATCTTATGATCATCAGTATTGCGATAATGATCTTTGTCTTCGTTATCGTAATGGCAATCTATGCTTTTGTCCTTATCCGTTATAAACAGAAAAAAGGACAAGAAAACTTAATTCCTAAGCAGACGGAAGGAAACAAGGCGTTAGAGGTGATTTGGACTGTAATTCCGATCATTTTACTCCTTGTGTTGGCTGTTCCTACCGTTCAGGCAACATTTGACTTAGCGGATACGTCTGGTCAGGACGATGAAAATGCAATAACAATTGACGTCATAGGGAATCAATACTGGTGGCATTTCAATTATGCTGGTCAGGAAATTGCTACAAGTCAAGAGCTCTACATCCCTACAGGAGAGCGCGTATACTTAAACATGAAATCCAGCGACGTTATCCACTCTTTCTGGCTGCCATCTATTGCCGGGAAAATGGATACGAATCCTGGTGAAAACATTAACTCAATGTACTTAGAAGCTTACGAAGAAGGCGTTTACTGGGGTCACTGTGCTGAGCTTTGTGGACCTTCTCACTCCTTGATGGACTTCAGGGTTATTGCTGTAAGCCCTGATGAATTTGATCAGTGGGTAGAAGACATGAAAAATGTAGATCCTGAAGCAACTCCTGAAACCGCTTCAGCTCAGGAAGGGCAAGAGTTGTTTAATAACAACTGTATGAGCTGTCACGCGATTGGTGGATCATCGGCGGGTGTAGGACCAAACCTGACGAACTTCGGAAATCGCGAAAAGATTGCAGGAATAATGGATCCGTCTAAAGAAAACTTAGTCGATTGGATTACGAACCCTGATGAAATAAAACCAGGTAACCAAATGCCGGCAAATATTGTTTCCAAAGAAGAAGCAAGCAAGATTGCAGATTACTTGCTTCAACTGAAGCATTCTGATGTCGGGACAGATGTTCCTACACGAAATACTGACGAATAACTCAAATGATGAGACAGAGGTTTTAAAAGGGAGGTAAAAGCGTGAGTACTGCAGTAGCGCAAAAACGAGGGCTCGGCGCTGCGATCTGGGATTATTTAACAACAGTGGACCACAAGAAGATTGCGCATCTTTACTTGGTGTCTGGTGGTTTGTTTTTCTTGATCGGCGGGCTAGAAGCCATGTTAATTCGAATTCAGTTGATGAAACCGGATAATAATTTCTTATCAGCTGGACTTTATAATGAAATGATAACAATGCACGGAACGACAATGATTTTCCTGGCAGCGATGCCATTAATTTTCGCACTGATGAACGCCGTCGTACCTTTACAAATAGGTGCACGTGACGTTGCATTCCCATTTTTGAACTCGTTAGGATTCTGGTTGTTCCTATTCGGGGGATTGTTGTTAAACGTGTCTTGGTTTACAGGGGGTGCACCTGATGCTGGGTGGACAAACTATGCACCACTTTCTACAACTTCACCTGGGCATGGTGTTGACTATTATGTCATGGGATTACAGATTTCAGGGGCTGGAACATTAATAGGTGGGATCAACTTCCTGGTCACTATCGTCAATATGAGAGCACCTGGCATGTCCTATATGCGTATGCCACTCTTTACTTGGTCTGTATTTGTAACAAGTACATTAATTCTATTTGCCTTTCCTGCATTGACAGTTGGCTTGTTTCTAATGATGTTTGACCGTATGTTTGGGTCTGCTTTCTTTGATGTGGGTCTTGGAGGAAACGTAATCATTTGGGAGCACTTATTCTGGATATTTGGTCACCCGGAAGTTTACATTCTAATCCTTCCATTGTTTGGAGCATTTAGTGATATATTTCCAACCTTCTCGAAAAAGCGTTTGTTTGGGTATTCTGCCATGGTCTTTGCGACTGTATTGATCGGTTTCCTAGGCTTTATGGTGTGGGCACACCACATGTTCACAGTCGGTATGGGACCAATTGCTAACTCCATTTTCGCAGTAGCTACAATGGCAATCGCTGTTCCGACAGGGATTAAAATATTCAACTGGTTGTTTACCATGTGGGGCGGCCAAATTCGTATGACTTCAGCTATGCTTTGGACTGTAGCATTCATACCGTCCTTTACAATTGGTGGTATGACAGGGGTTATGCTTGCCGCAGCTGCAGCTGACTTCCAGTATCATGATACTTATTTCGTTGTCGGACACTTCCACTACGTAATCGTTGGTGGTGTAGCCTTTGGTATCTTTGCAGCACTTCACTACTGGTGGCCGAAGATGTTCGGTCAAGTATTGAATGAAAAGTTAGGCAAACTGGCATTTTGGCCATTCTTTATCGGTTTCCACTTGACGTTCTTTATCCAGCACTTCCTTGGTTTAATGGGTATGCCCCGCCGTTATTGGGTATTCCTGGAAGGGCAAGGTCTGGCTACAGGAAACTTAATTAGTACAATTGGTGCCTTCTTAATGGCAATCGGTACCGTCATTTTCTTGATAAACATTGTTTACACTGCTGTTAAAGGAGAAAAAGCAGATGCCGATCCGTGGGAGAATGGTCGTACCCTGGAATGGTCGATTCCTTCTCCTCCGCCATATTATAACTTTGTTCAGACACCACTAGTACGTGGGCTTGATCCATTATGGATTGAGAAAATGGAAGGGAAAAAAGGGATGACACCTGCAGAGCCGCTTGGTGACATTCACATGCCTAACGGATCAATCCTGCCATTTACGATGTCACTTGGAATGTTTATTGCAGGATTTGGGTTCATCTATCAGGTTGATGACAAAGCCTGGTTAGCAGCGGTATTTATTGGTATGGGGATTACTCTTGGTTCCATGTTCATCCGTTCCGTAAAAGATGATCTTGGCTACCATATTCATAAAGAAGAGCTTGAAGCAGATATTAAGAAGGGGGCTGGCAAATAATGAGTCATGAAGATGTATTAAATCCGAAACACATGCCGCATGATCCGGAAAAAGCCACCCTTGAAGGTAAAAATAAATTCCTAGGATTCTGGTTTTTCCTAGGCGGGGAAACAGTTTTGTTCGCAAGTCTTTTTGGTACGTATATTGCATTGAATGGATCGACGCAAGGAGAGAACACACCTGAGCATTTGTTTGGTTTGGAACTTGTTTTCCTTATGACCATGTTCCTCCTTACAAGTTCTTTGACGAGTGTATATGCGATGTACCATATGAAGAACCATGATTTTGGCAAAATGCAGACGTGGTTAGCCATTACCGTATTGCTGGGTTTGGCTTTTCTGGGATGTGAAATTTACGAGTTCTATCATTACATTCACGAGTATGGATTTACATTCCAATCCTCTGCATTTGGATCTGCATTTTATACGTTGTTAAGTTTCCACGGCGGTCACGTTTTGTTTGGTCTTTTGTGGATCGTAACGTTAATGGTACGAAATCAAAAACGTGGTTTAAACCTCTACAACGCCCCGAAGTTTTATATTGCAAGCCTGTATTGGCACTTCATTGACGTTGTTTGGGTTTTCATCTTTACTGTCGTTTACCTAATGGGAAAGGTGGGTTAATCAATGGCAAATCACTCAAAGCCAGCTCATCAAGCTGAATATGAACGTAAACAGCATAAAGAAGAGATGAAACAGCAAGTGATCAGTTTTGTGCTTATGATTCTATTCACTCTTATAGCTTTTGCATTGGTTATGTTTGAAGTGAATTCTTACTTCATCATTCCAACCTTAATTATCCTTGCCGTTGTCCAAGTGGCGTTCCAGCTTTATTATTTCATGCATATGAAAAATAAAGGTCATGACATGCCTGCATTGATGATCTACGGTGGAGCCGCTGTTGCTTTCCTAACAATCGTTACGTTCACGTCTATCATCTGGTGGTAAGATTAAAAACGTAATAGTTAGTTAAAAATGAAAAAGACCGGGTTTCCGGTCTTTTTCTTATGTAAATAAGAGATTTGACCAAATTATGAACATTAGACAAATTCACAAACCTACACTCGTTTTTTCTATTAAAATTCGTTAAAATAAGAAGTAATGAATAAACACTCTGAGGTGAGACACCTATGTGGTTAGAACTGCAAATTTTTGGATTTCGTGCATTGTGGAGCCCTTTTTACTTATTGTTCATCTTAATACTTGCTCTAGGTTATTTTTATATAACAGGTCCAGGTAGGGAAAAAGGTACTGAAAAACCGACGCCCCTTCAACAGACCATGTTCTATTTGGGTATGCTTCTTCTTTACATTATTAAAGGTTCCCCTGTTGATTTAATAGGCCATATCATGTTTACTGCACATATGACGCAGATGGCTTTATATTACTTACTGTTTCCTATCTTGGTCATTAAGGGTATTCCCAATTGGATTTTTAGGAAACTATTTAATACGAAAGGCCTTCGCCCCGTGTTCAGATTGGGTACGAAGCCTCTCTTATCCTTGATTCTATTTAACGGCCTTTTCTCGTTGTACCATATGCCTGTTATTTTTGATTTCACTAAATCGAATGAATGGGCCCATGTGATTACGACTACAGTAATATTAATCACCGCTTTCTTTATGTGGCTGTCCGTATTCCCGCCACTTAAAGAAATGGATCGACTAAGCCCCATTCTGAAAATTGGTTTTATTTTCGCTAATGGAGTGCTGATTACTCCAGCCTGCGGTTTAATTATTTTCGCTGGCTCGCCTATCTATGAAACGTATTCCCAATCAGGTGCATGGCTGCAGGCGATGAGTTTATGTGTACCAGCAGACGTACTAAACGGTATTACTCAAAACCTGACTGGACCGAATACGTTCACTCCTATGCCATTAATTGAAGATCAGCAATTAGGCGGAATTATCATGAAAATCGCACAGGAAATTATTTTCGGATCTGTAATCGCTTATATCTTTTTCAGCTGGTTCAATCGTGAAAGGGAAACCATTGATCCAATTCCAAGTCACCTTCAAAGCGAGTCTTGATGAAAAACACTTGCAGTATAAGGCTTTTTTAAAAAAAGTCTAGAACATTCAAGTTAACCATTTCACTTCAGGAGAGCCACTAGTTCATTTAAAAAAGATAACAATATTTAAGCCAGATTTCTAATTGAGAAGGGAGGCCTAGCCTGTCCATAAAGGTCGGCCTCCCTTTCATATGAAGAAATATAACAGTGTTTGAGAAGAGGTGTCTTTATGCCGTTATTGCCAACGTTAAGTACATTCTTCATCGTTCTTAGTGCCATACTTGTTGCCATCGGATGGAGGTTAATTGCCAAGGATAAAAGAAGGACTCACAAAAAAGTAATGATTGCTGCTGCGATCAGTGCATTAACCTTTTTTATTATTTACGCCAGCCGAACAATCTTTGTTGGAAATACAAGTTTTGGAGGACCTGATGATATAAAGATTTATTATACAATTTTCCTTATCTTTCACATAATACTAGCGACGGTGGGCGCTGTATTCGGGATTGTGACCCTGACTTTAGCTTTTAAAAGAAATATTAAAAAACACCGTAAAGTCGGGCCTGTGACGAGCATCATATGGTTCTTTACAGCAATCACTGGTGTAGCCGTGTATTTGCTCTTGTATATCATTTATGATGGCGGCACAACCACAAGTATGATTAAAGCTATTTTGGGGACCTAACCTATTTTATCCGCAGCGAATCGTAAAAAAACGATTTCGCTGCGTTTTTTTTAGCAATAATGTTGTTTAGGATAAGGCTTAAACAGGAATATAGGTCAGTATGAGTATGATAATATACATAGAAAGGGATGTTTCAAAGATGGAATTGAAGACACCACGCTTGCACATGATCCCCATTACAATAGACCTTGCCCAGATGCTGATGAAGAATTCCCTGGCATTCTATTATAAGTACCAGCTGCCTTGGAATAAAAACTGGCCGCATGATGGATTGAAAGCGCTATTACCAATTTATGTTGAAAAGTTGGAAAATGAGGAGAGTGAACTAGGTTTTGGCCCTTGGGTTATTATGGATGAAAAGGGTGAACATGTAGTTGGTGATATCGGATTTAAAGGCATGCCTGACAGCGAGGGAACGATAGAAATCGGATACCACATCGTCGCATCAGAGAGGAATCAAGGGTACGCATCAGAAGCTGTCGAAAATCTTTGCAGCTGGGCTTTCACTTATCCTGGAGTTAAAGGAATTGAAGCACAATGCGATAAAACAAATATTCCTTCACAAAAAGTACTGATTAATAATGGTTTTAATCACACCGGCAGGAATAGGGATATCCTTATGTTTAAAAAGGAAAAAACGGCTAACAAAAACCTAAATCATTCAAAAGAAGAATTATAAAAAAAAGCCTGAAGCAATGCTTTCAGGCTTTTTTATATCTTCAAATTCCATTTAATAATTCCTGCTTCTTTCGCTGAGTTGAATGCAATCACGACTAGTGGACCTAGGATAAATCCTGTTAGTCCAATGAGCTGTAGTCCTAGATACATCGCAATTAAAGTAGCTAGTGGAGAGAGACCAATATGCCGGCCCATGACTTTCGGTTCAACTGTTCGTCGAATGGCCAACAGAACAATGGCTAATAATCCAAGCTTTGTACCCATCTCCAGTTCCCCGATAATTAACATATAGATGGACCACGGCCCGAGAATGACGATTGATCCAATGATCGGGATAAAGTCGATGATCCAAATAATGATGGACATGATGATTGCGACATCAGGGGTGATCCATAGCAATCCAGCCAGTGAAACGACAAAGATGATGATACTCACAAGAAATTGTGCTTTCAAGAAACCGAATACGACGTAGGATAGTCGTGCATTCATAAATTTAACCTTTTCAGAGGTTGCTTCTGTAAATTGGTCATGCATCTTGTCTCTTAGACGCGGTAATTCAAGCATGAATAGAAACAGAGCAATTAAATAGACAAGAAGGCTGACTAAGTATTCAGGGATCTTTGCAGCTGCGGCTGCAATGTTCGCTAGCTGAAGTTTTTCTGAGATAGCTGCCGTTGTTCTATCTAAAGAATTCATTAATTCACTTGTTACTTTATCTACAAATTCCTTCGGCATGCTCTGGGTGAAACTGTGCATATTGTTCTGCCAGTTCAGAAGAACGTTGTTTATTTGATTAATGTATTCTGGAGCATTATCAGCCAATTCAATAATCTGAGCAACCGCTCGAGTAATTGCATATGTACCTAATAATCCAAGAAAGATGACGAATAATAGGAACACAACAGTTACAGCCATTTTTCGATTGATTCTAAAACGGAACTGAAGCCATCGAACCGAAGGATTTAAGAAAAGAGCTGTAACAAATGCAAATATTAAGGGAATAGAAACAGGCAGGATAAAATAACAGGCTACAATGAACAGTAGGGCGAGTAAGATAAGAATCCATTGTTTTTTTGTCAGGTATCGGAACAATTTATTTATGTACTCCTTTCCCTTAATGAAAAAAACTTTCACGGTATTTTTCAAAAAAAGCCGCTCATCATATGAAATGATGTGCGACTCCTTTTGGTAATACCGGACATCTGGGTCAAGCAGTTATTAAAGAGACGTTATTTACGCTGATCCGGATTATTGGAGAGTTCTTTCATTTTTTCAAGTACTTCTTGGTTTTGATTTTCTTCAGCCCATCTAGTCAACCTTTCAAGGACAACATGTTCAGGAACTTGGTTATGATACCTTTTCGCAGGTTCCACGACTTTTTGAACAAGGCCAATTGCTTTTTCAATAATGCCTGAGGAGAAACCTTCCTGTTCCCCATATTCGACTCCGTGCGGGTAGTAATGTCTGCCTAGTAGAGGTGGCAAAAGACGGATTACAGCATCTCCTTTATCTACGTCACCTTCAACGGCATACCCTTGAATTCGAATGTAGTACGTTATGTTTTTTTCTGGAGCATTTAATTTGTAATCGTAGGTTACTCTTTCGTAATCCCAGGATCCACCCAATATGAATCCGTTACTTTCCATCAGATCGGTCAATGGTCTGAAATCCACCATAAGCCCTTCTATACCAGTGCCTTCTAACTTCATTACTTCCACCTCACAAATTGTTATGTATCTTCACTAATTTTAGTATGAAACCGATTAACTTTCAATTGCTTCGGTCTTTAAAGCCCATTTTACTCATTAATATAGGCTTTTACCATTTTATTATACTATAAAAGGACATGGCTTGCATGTAATAATTTTTATAAAAAGGGGACAATAACTATTGATATTGAATTACTTAAAGGAGGACTTATCATGAAAAGCGTAAAAGACATTATGACCAGTGATGTTTCAGTTTGTCGCACAGATGACAATTTATCTGATGCGGCATCTATCATGAAACAAAAAAATGTCGGTGCGGTGCCTGTATGTGATGACCAAGGCAACTTAATGGGAATGGTAACAGACCGTGACCTTGTCATTCGTGGCTATGCTGACAAAAAACCAGAATCCACACCGATCCAACAAGTGATGAGTGATCACTTGTACAGCTGTACTCCAGACTGCTCTCTGGAAGAAGCTAGTCAGATTATGGCTCAACATCAAGTTCGCCGTTTACCTGTCGTTGAAAACGGAAAGTTGACTGGGATTCTATCACTAGGCGACTTGTCTGTGGAGGAAATGTCAGACCATGCAGCAGGGGTAGCCTTGCAAGATATTTCTGAGCGTCCAGAACTTCATTAAGCAATTCGATACAAGACCCGTACATAGCGACGGGTCTTTTTTGTTTGGCTTTGTAAAACCTTACTACCTACCTCCATTAAAGCGTCCTATCCCTGTAGAATCAGTTTCGAGACTTTTACGTGAGGGATGCTGGATGGGAGAACGACTCGCTTTCCGTGGGCTTGCCAGTTCCCCCGTAGGAAAGCGAATCCTTTCCGAACGAACCTAAACCCCATAAACATCTCGAAATCAACTATTCCAGATAACTGCTGTTATGTGGAATAGTGTGTTGAATAAATATCATTAACAACGGTTTGCCGCTATTTTTTGAAATTAGAAATTCATAGGATCTTTATGCGTCGATTATACATACTGTAAGAAGCAAGCAGAGAGGAGAGAGAACGAAGTGAGAAAGCTAGCACCTGTTTTCATTCTTACAATTATTATTTTAATTAGTTGGAGACTTTTTTTTGACAAACCCTCTGTACCTGATCCAACCAAGACAGAACCGACCGTTGAAGAAACTTTCGCAACTGAAGAAATAGAAAAGGTCAAAGAGGCTAAATCCATCTTTGAATGGAAAGGAGCTAGTTCTGATGAACTGAAATCCGAATGGGGGGAACCAGACCGTAAAGACCCTAGCAGTTATGGATATGTGTGGTGGATCTATGATGATGAACTTTCTCAAATTGCAATAAAGGATAATAAAGTTGTTTCAGCCGTCTCTTTTTCAAGTGAACAGAGAGATAATCCAGTCTATATTGGACAATCTTATCGAGAGATTTCTGCCTCCCACGAACTATCACAATCCCTGCGAATTGAGCAGGTTGGAAATTATACTTTTGAATTGACAGAACAAGATTTAAAAGAACGGCCACTCCTTCCACTAGATAATAATTGGACAGCACAGCTCTACTTTGATGTTGTCACAGAGAAGTTATCGGCGATAAGGCTGGTGAGAAATGACATTCTCTTAAAACTTCAACCCTACAAGGTCATTTATCGAGGTCGATTACCAGTGAAAGAAAATTTAGATCGTTCTGACTGGAAGAGAATTGAAACAGGAATGGAACAGCAGATATTAACTATGACGAACTACCTTCGCATCCGCCATGGAAAAAATCAATTGGTAGAGCATAAGGAAGCGGCAGCTGTGGCATTTCTTCACAGTAAAGACATGAATGACAACAATTATTTTTCTCATTACTCCCCGAATGGAAAAGGATTGAAAGAGCGGCTAGGAGATATTTCTTATGTTCAGGCAGGAGAAAATATTGCAGCTCAATACATTGATGCAACGGCTGCAGTTCATGGATGGTTGAATAGTCAAAACCATCGAGAAGCAATGTTGGATAAAAGCTATACGCATATCGGAATCGGCGTTCATCAAAGGTATTACACTCAAAATTTTTTATCGATCCCATGAACAGCCCGCCCTTTTTAGCATAGGCTATAGAGTAGTTCTAACAGTGAGGTGTGAACGCTATGAGTAACAAGTCATTACACCCGAGTGTACAGCGGTTCAAGGATTTCGTGGATGAACATCCAGCTGTTAAGGAACAGCTTAGGAAAAACCATAAGCTTATCCAAACCTATTATGAAAAGTGGATGATCTTAGGAGAAGACGATTCATTTTGGAGTTCTCTGCCTGAAGTGAAAAAACAGACATCTACGAATAAAAAAGATTGGATAAAACAACTCGGAGAATTAATGCAAGATGTGGATTGGGAAGAAGTTTCTCGGCATATTGGTGAGTTGAACGGGGCTATAGGTCAGTTTCAGCAGCTTATATCTAATGTTAAGAAAGACACCGGAAAAACCCGGAAAGAAATTGAGTATCCGTATTATTAATAAACTCGGGCAGCAGAGTCACTTGTTCTCATTTCATTCTGCTGTCCTATTTGATAAAATGAGAGTGGAGGTGGACATATGTTAGCAACAATGGAAATTGTCGATCTGCTAGACCGCTCAGAAATGATTGGCCAAATGGTCATGAATTCAGATACAATGCAGCATTATAATCAAGCTAAATATGAGCTTGAAAATGATGCGGAGGCTCAAAAGCTGATAAAGGATTTTAATAATATGAAGGAACATTATGAGGATGTGCAACGATTTGGACGATACCATCCTGATTATAGTTCAATCATGAAAAAGGTTCGTTCCGTTAAGCGCGAGATGGACATGCATGAGAAAGTCGCTCAATTTAAAAAAGCTGAGCGTAATCTTCAGAAGTTATTGGATGAAATCAGTGAAAACGTTGCCTTCAGTGTCAGTGAACAAATTAAAGTTCCAAAAAACGGAATGGCTTTGACCGACACCGGTTGCAGCGGAGGCTGTGGCAGCGGGGGAAGCTGCGGCTGTGCATCCTAGGGTTGTGTAAATCGGATACAGTCATCACATAAATTTCCGCAGCAGAACATCTTACGCTGAGGAACTAAAAAACGGACACGATACACATAAAGCGCCTGATCATTGCGGACATAGCTCATTGCAAGGGTCAGGCGTTTTCCTCTCATTGCCCTTGCGGCAGAGACCTTTAATGTTACCTCTATGTCCTTTTGACTAATATCTTCTTCAGCCGTTAAGTAAACGAAAGGAAGTCCTGTGACTTTTTTAAATTCAACCTGTTTAAAATTAGGGTGATTCGTCAGTTCATGATGAAAAATTTCTATCGCTCGTTCGTGATCCGTTTTCACTTGAAACTCAACTCCTTTCTATAATTGCTCATTTTTCATACATTTGGTAAACTGTCGATAAATAACTTTGTAAAGTAGGGTGTCGTATGATTAAAACGAAGCGGCAAGGGATCATCGTTTATTTTCAGCATATGAAAAATGTCAGGCAGATAAAAAAGCATGGGCACCTTATCCATGCATCCAAAAGAAGAAAATATGCATTGTTATATGTGAACCAAGAGGACCTGGAGTACAAAATGGAGAAATTAGATCGTTTACCGTTTGTTTCCCGTGTTGTTCCCTCCTATAAACCTGAGGTTCGCACGGATTATGAAAATGCAAAGCCTGATAAAGCAAAACAGTATGATTATAAGATGGGTATTTAAGAAAAAGTATTGAAATCATTATCATGTTTATATCTTCAACGAAAAAAGCATCCTGAATGGATGCTTTTTCTTATGATAAAGGGGATATGAATTTATTTGTCCTTAATATTCCAATCAAGTGTTGATAGAATAGTTCTGTCTCTGGAAACATATTTGACGGTTTAATTGTAAATTCAGCCAATTCCTTACCTGCAGAAGCAGCCATTTCTTTGAATAAGTCAAAACGCTGATTTGGTTTTTCATGAGGGTTGGGAATCCCTTCCCTGCATATATAAATAGGTTGGAATTTATCTCTTGATGGTTTAAGTACTAGTGCTAACGAGGCGACCGGCTGTCCATTTTTCTCACTGTAAAAAGCGATGGCATGCTGGATCCGATCGGGCATTAACGTCCCTAATTCGATAAGTTCATAAATGTCTGCATACCCTTCACCGAGCTCAATGAATTTTTGTATCAAATTACTCTCTCCCTTTTGTACTCGCTAAAAACCACATTAGCATGAATCTGAGGCAATGTGAATCCATAATTTCAGCAACATACCTTTGTATTAGCTGCTCAAGACACAATAAACTGATGGTTGGATAATGGTATTATTTCTTATGGAGTAAATGAACCGAATTTTTCCTGCCTTCAAATACGTTTTTATCCTGAGTTCCCCCACATAAGCCTCCTTATCTTAAAGACTTGAATTCGAGATATTCTAGGGGCCGATGAGTAATAAGCGTAAGGTTGGCTGGAAAACAACTCGTCTAGTTGCATCGCCCAGACACTCGCGTCATAAGCAGGAAATCAACGGAATGAAAAGGCACATTCCTTTTGATTTTCTGCTTATGCGAGTCGTGTCTACCGGGGCGCTTCCGCATTTGAACACTTTTCTGCGGGGGAACTGGCGAGCCTCCTCGCTCGCTGTGCTCTCTGTGGGGTCTCGCCTAAGTCCTTCTCCCGCGGGAGTCTCGCCGTTTTCCATCCAACCCATCTATAGTGTAAGGAACAGCCCCATTTAACAGGAGTAAGGAAGCTCTGATTTCCAAAATTACAGATAGGTTTTCGGTAACAATAACGTTTCCGTTCCTCCCAACAGCGGTAAGGAGGTCCGAGAAATAGCGAGACTCCTGTGGGATGAACATGATAGGTGAGACCCCGGAGAGCTTTTAGCTCGAGGAGGCTCAGCACATGCTCACGGAAAGCGAGTGATTTCTCGGACCTCCAAATTCTACTCTGGGCAACGGAAAGCTCACAGTACCTCGAAAGCGAGTATTCAACTATTCTGCTATATAGTTGGATAACTCCGGATTTATGACGATCAAAGCTAGGTGAATAGATTGAATATTGGAAGGTAAGCATAAAAAATAGGGCTGTCTTAAACAGACAGCCCTTCTTTTTTGAAACATTTACGATGATTCAAAAAAGTAAAGGGAGAGGAGAAACCGGAGGAAGTACTTATGG
Organism: Halobacillus mangrovi; assembly: GCF_002097535.1. Classification (GTDB taxonomy): domain Bacteria; phylum Bacillota; class Bacilli; order Bacillales; family Halobacillaceae; genus Halobacillus; species Halobacillus mangrovi_A. Next base: position 2,514,646 of record NZ_CP020772.1, on the reverse strand, counting down.
GGATGTAAGCCTTCTCCGTTTTCAGAAGCAGTTTGTTCCGCTTCAAGCTCTAGTATGACCATTGACAACCATGTCTATTCAATGGTTCTACAAATAATTTTAAAAATCAGGTAGATTTCCTGACCAATTGTTTTTATGGTAGGATAATGTAGAATGATGACAAAAGAGGTGTACATAACATGCGAGTGATTGCTGGAGAATTCAAAGGAAGACAGCTAAAATCTGTTCCTTCTCATCAGACACGACCTACGACTGACAAAGTGAAGGAAGCGGTATTTCACATGATTGGCCCTTATTTTGAAAGAGGCCGTGCTTTAGATTTGTTTGCCGGAAGCGGAGGACTTGGAATCGAAGCTATGAGTCGAGGCGTAGAGTCATGTGTGTTTGTCGACCAACAGCAAAAAGCAATAAAAACGATCCACGAAAACATAGAGTTGTTGAAGATTCAGGAGCGTACGGAAGTATTTCGTACGGATGCTATGAGGGCTATTAAGGCAGCAGGAAAGCGCGGTCTTTCGTTCGAGTTCATCTTCTTGGATCCACCTTACAAGAAGTTTTCCTATAAGGACCTGATGGAAGCGCTTTTAGAACATGATTTAATTGCTGAAAACGGGATCGTAATCTGTGAACACGATTCATCAGAAAGCATTCCATCAACAGTAGGACGTCTGAAGCTAATAAAATCTGATATTTACGGAACGAATATAGGTGTATCTATATTTGAGTGAGGAGGAAAAACGATGACACGTTTAGCGATTTGTCCGGGAAGCTTTGACCCGGTTACATATGGACATTTAGACATCATTCAAAGGGGAGCAAAGGTATTTGATCACTTGATTGTGGCTGTTTTTAACAATCAGAGTAAGTCCCCTTTATTTGATGTTGATGAAAGACTGGCGCTTCTTCAGGAAGTGACAAAAGATATGGATAACGTTTCCGTCGACGCTTGTGAAGGTCTCTTAATGGACTATGCAAATGAAAAAAATGCACAAGCTATCATCCGTGGACTGCGTGCCGTCAGTGATTTTGAGTATGAAATGCAGATTACTTCTATGAACAGAAAGCTGAATGAAGAGATTGAAACCTTTTTCATGATGACGAATAATCAGTATTCATTTTTAAGCTCCAGTATTGTTAAAGAAGTAGCCAAATATCGAGCGAATATTTCTGATCTTGTCCCGCCTCCTGTAGAGAAAGCTTTAATGGATAAGTATTTATAAATAAAAACACCCTCTATCAACTTTTTCGATAGGGGGTATTTTTATTATAGGTTTTACCGGAATGACTTTGCCACTTAAAGAGAATCATAAACATAATCATCAACAATGTAAGTGGTGGTCCATAGTGATGGAAGAATTCCATAATAGGTGTTGTGAAATTTTCTTTGGGGTTCCAAATGGCCAGGCTTTTTGTTTGCAGGGAGGAATGGGTGTAAAAATAATATAAGACGATCATGATCCCCGCCGCAAGCAATCCGTGAGCTAAGCGGGCGATTGCATAAGGTTTGAACCCGATATCTGTTTCAGCAAGAATACTCGCTATTTGTGCCTGTATAGAAAAGCCGTGGAATCCTAAAATAAAGCTCACCAGTACAAGTTGAGTTAACAAGGGTTCTCCAGTTTGAGTGATGGCTCCGATTCCTGTCGTTAATTCTAGCATCCCTGCGATAAGTGGGGCATGAAAAGTTTCAGGTATAAAGGAGATAGAAAGAAGGAATGAAAGAATTTCCATAATGCCTGTCTGTTTAAACAGTTCTGTCAAAACTGAGAACAGCATTATGAATCCCCCCACCATAAGCAGGGTATCTACAGATTTTGTTACAGCGTCTCCCATCAGCTTCCCAAGTGTTCGGCCGTCATTAATACGCGACTGATGCATTCTAGAAAATGCATCTCGAATTGAAGAGTAAGGGGATTCCCGTAATTCTAAATCTTCGTTCCTTTTATAAAATTTCATTATAAAACCTACGAGTACATTTCCTCCATAGTGGGAGACAGCGATTAATATTCCAAGCGAAGGATCGTGGAAAAATCCCACTGCGATGGCTCCGAATATAAATAAGGGACTTGAAGCATTTGTAAAAGCGACAAGCCTTTCTGCTTCTACTTTGGTGAGCTCGCCTTTCTTTCGTAGATCTGCCGTCCATTTCGCCCCTGATGGATATCCACTCGCCATCCCCATGACCCAAATGAATCCTCCTGAACCTGGAACATTAAATAATGGCCGCATAAATCGCTCGCTCAGTGCCCCAAGGCCATGTACCACTCCGAAGCCGATCAAAAGTTCAGCTGTAATAAAGAACGGAAGTAGTGATGGAAAGACGACTTCCCACCATAAGTCCAAGCCTCTTAAGCTTGCAGTTAATGAAGCTTTAGGGTAAAGGATTAATGCAGCTGCAAGTCCTGCTGTTAAACAGGTTAACACCAAGGTCTTTAACTTCGATATAGGGAACACCTCCCTTGAGCGTAACGGTTTTCTGTACTTCTAATTTCACTCATAGTAGAATGGGAATATATTTGAACCAATTGCTTGTACCTATACACCATGTGTACGCTCATAACTTATCGGTTTATACCATAAAATAAAACAAAGTTAGCGAAGGAGGAATGTCATGTGAATCGTCCAAAGGTCGGTTTGGCTCTAGGGTCAGGGGGAGCCCGGGGATTTTCCCATTTAGGGGTTCTTAAAACACTCAAAGAGCATGACATTCCTGTTGATATGGTGGCCGGAAGCAGTATGGGAGCTCTAGTAGGCTCTTTTTTTGCAGCAGGTCAACAAATTGAAGACCTCTACAAACTAGCCTTTACTTTTAAGCGGAAATATTATCTTGATTTTACAGTCCCTAAGATGGGATTTATCCAGGGGAGGAGGATCAAGGAATATATCCGTTTATTTACTTTTGGGAAAAATTTGGAAGAATTTGATTTGCCGATGGCCATTATCGCGACAGATTTATATGCAGGAGAAAAGAAAATATTCAGAACAGGACCAGCTAGTGAGGCGGTTCGGGCAAGTATTGCTATCCCGGGCATATTTGTGCCAGAAAAGATTGATGACAGGCTTTATATCGATGGAGGGGTTATGGACAGAGTCCCTGTATCCGTTGTCAAAGAGATGGGGGCAGATGTTGTGATCGCTGTCGATTGTGCCCACTTCGATGCCGATCCGAACATTAACTCTATTTATGATGTCATTATTCAAAGTATTGATATTATGCAGGATGAATTGGTTACAGCTATGGGGGTGTCGGCCGACGCTGATGTGATGATCCGGCCAGACGTATCCAAATATAGTTCACGTGCTTTTACGAATATCAAGGAAATCGTTGAAGCAGGAGAAAAAGAAGCTGAAATCCATATTGAAGCGATAAAGAAAACATTGGCTGACTGGAAGGAGTCTTAAAGCATGAGGTCAAATAAGCGAGTAATTATAACTGGAATTATAACTCTATTAATTGTTGCTTTTCTGGGAGCTTACCGTCTCCCTTTCTACATTTATAAACCAGGGAATGCCGATGCCCTTGATCCCATTGTCGAAGTGACAGATGGCTTTTCAAGTGAAGGGGACATGCATTTGGTGACAGTACGGGGAGGACAGGCCACTCCTTTACAATGGTTAATTGCGAAGGTTAGACCATTTCATCAGGTCTACCCTTTGGAAGACATCCGACCTGAAGGTGTCACAGAAGAAGAGTATTACCATGCTCAATTGCGGATGATGGAGTCCTCCCAAGAAGCAGCAAAAGTGGTTGCCTACAAGGCTGCTGACAGAGAAATTGATATTAATTATGAAGGTGTATTCGTGATGGGTGTAATCAAAGGGATGCCCGCTGAGGATCAATTGAAGTCAGGAGACGAAATCACACAAGTTAATGGAGAAAAGATCCAAGAAGCTGCTGATTTGATTGATTATGTATCAGATATGAAAAAGGGAGAAAAGGTGACCCTGACGATTAAGAGAGAAAAGGAAACGCTACAGAAAGAAATTGAATTAGCTCCATTCCCTGATAATAAGAAAAAAGTAGGAGTAGGAATTTCTTTAGTGACAGATCGTACGGTCGAAGTTAACCCTGAAGTAAAAGTGAAAAGCGGGGAAATTGGAGGGCCTAGTGCAGGTTTAATGTTTTCTCTAGAAATGTATGATCAGTTAACTGAAAAAGATGTTACAAAAGGATACCAAATTGCAGGTACTGGCGAAGTAAATTATGAAGGTCAAGTGGGGCGAATCGGAGGAATTGATAAAAAAGTTGTGGCAGCCTCTGAGGATGGATGCCAAATCTTCTTTGCGCCAAACGAAGAAGGACGTGAAGGCTCCAATTACCAGGTTGCTAAACAAACCGCTGAAGAAATTAATACAGATATGAAGGTGGTTCCAGTGGATACGTTCCAGGATGCCGTTGATTATCTGAACAAGCTCGAACCGAAAAACAGTTAATAAAAACCAGCCAGTAATTTGGCTGGTTTTTTATATGCGGATAGGTGGACCAAACTCACGCTGTAACATATCCACTCGGTTTTCAGCATCCAAAACGCTGTAATAGGCGGTGGCTGCTCTTTCCTCAAGATCCAGCATGGAATGCTCCATTTGCTGTGGTTGTGTAATAAGCGGGATCTGCATTTGTTTTTTATAAGTGTTTAAATATTCCCTGCCTATTTTATTCATACCTAATACACGAGCGTAAGGAGGCTGAGGCAATCTGAGAAGGGAACTTGCCTCTTCTTTACCTGTACCAATTAAAATGTGAACAAGCGTACGCTGCAGTCTTGTCCATGTGTATCTTTTAGTTTTAAGTGCTTCCATGAATGCATCAAAGGTGGCTGACCGTTTAATCGTGCGTTTTAAACGGTGCTCAAGTCCTTCATCTACACCGTGTATCTTTCGAAGCTCGGACTCAGGGGTTGTTAAGATTTTGTACTGAAGAAAATGGAAATAACGTTCCCATTCGTGCCATAAATGAGTTCTCTCTCTATATTTGCTTAACTGATCTTTTGTATCCTTTGGCATGGATCTGCTCGCGTTTTCTGTAAAACAATGGTCTTTCAATAATTCTTTTCGAATACTTGTAGCGCTGGCGATATCACCTGTAATCGTATCATCATGGTAATGACTATTGGTACGCTTAACGGTCATCGGAACAATTTTATCATTGTATAAAAGGATCTGTTTCACATAGCTGTAGCCTAGAATGTTGTTAGGCTGTGTCAAGTCAATACTTTCAGCGGGGAGGTCAATGGCTTTATATCCCAAACGTGAGGCTTCTGGAAAAGAGAGTCCTTCACTCAACTGTTTCTTTACAGTTTCGTTGAATAACCCTTCATTTCTTTTTAAATGCTCATGAGCCTCCAAGAATTGACTGATTTCACCGCTTTCACTGCCAAAACAAATGGCTTCTACTCCCATTTCAGACAACGTCTGTACAGCTCCCTGGCTGAAATAGTCACTATGTTCTACCGCATATATGTAAGGAAGCTCAAGGACCAAATCTGCTTCTGACTGTAAAGCAGCTTCCGCCCTATGCCACTTATCCATGATAGCGGGTTCACCACGCTGTAGGAAATTTCCGCTCATAATTGCAATGAGACAATCAGCACGTGATTGCTGCCTTGATTGCTCCAAATGAAATCGATGACCATTATGAAAGGGATTATATTCGACAATGACTCCACAGGCTTTCATCTTTCAATAACCTCCTTTGATTCTTATACGTGTCTATTGAACGTTGGTAAGGTTTATTTTATCATGGAGAGAAGGAAAATTCGCATCGAACATGTCGAATGAAAAAAATTAAATAAACATTCTTCATTGTAGAATAATAAGGTGTAAAGAAAAAATATTGACAAATAAGCGAAATCCTTTTACAATAACTCTTGTTGCCATGAGGTGATAACAATGAAATTTCCTCTACAAAAGCTGAGACAGGCGGTAGACGAACCGTTTGTATTTGAAGAAGAAGTGAATATTAGCGAATTAGAGGGTATGAATAATGACATTCGCAGGATTACTCCTGTGCATGTTAAAGGTCAAGCGATCACACGAGGAAACGATATTACTGTAACTTTTTCAATTGATGGAGAAATGGTGTTGCCCTGTGCCCGGACGTTAGTTGATGTGACATATCCGTTTCACATTGAGGCAATGGAATTATTCAACCTTTCCCCTTATCATACAGAAGAAGGTGATGATGAAGTCCATCCAGTGGATGGAGAAATGCTTGACTTGACGCCTTATATCAAGGAAAATGTACAATTGGAGATTCCAACTCGCGTATTTTCTAATGATGATGAGGCTCACGATGAGGCCCCCCAGGAAGGGAAGGGCTGGCAGGTGTTATCTGAGGAACCTGAGGAAACAAAAGTGGATCCTCGAATGGCTAAACTGCAATCATTATTTAATGACGAAAAGAACGAATAAGAAAATCTTCATGGTTTTCAATCGAAAATGAAAAAGGAGGTGTACAACATGGCAGTACCAAAACGTAGAACTTCTAAAAAAGTTAAAAACCAACGTCGTACTCACAAAAAACTTCATGTCCCTGGTATGGTAGAATGCCAAAACTGTGGCGAGTACACGAAACCACACCATGTTTGCAAATCTTGTGGACAATACAACGGAAAACAAGTGGTTAATGACTAATCATTGTGTTTTTGAAGAGTCTGATTCTTATCAGGCTCTTTTTTTATTTGACTATAAAATAAATTAGTTTTCGAATGGATAACTTATTAAGACAGGACATCCAGCTACAGTATATAGTTTTTCAAGGTCATAAGCCCGTTGCTTTTATTGAAAAAGTCATCTTGACCATAGCTTATCCAATACGTGTGCTGCACCAAAGGTGTATACGTATTGGATATGGTAAATTTATGTGAGAGGAGGGTTTGAATTGGAACTAGTAAACTTAGTATTTAACGAGGAAGGATACGCTCAGTTAACCTTGAACAGAACTGAGAAATTAAATAGTGTATCAAAACAGATGACTGAGGAGCTCTACAAGGCTCTTCAAAAGGTAAAAGAGACAAAGGATATTAAATTCCTTACGCTTACAGGTGAGGGGGAGAGGGCCTTTTGTGCGGGGGGTGATTTAACGGAACTGCATGCTGATATGAATGCTGAAGAAGCCTACCGTGTACTGCATCCTATGAAGGTAGTTCTGTTCGAATTGGCTACGCTTCCTGTGCCGACGATTGCTCTGTTAAATGGACAAGCGAGAGGAGGCGGATGTGAACTTGCAACGGCGTGCGACTTTCGTTATGGTGTGGAATCTGCTTCTTTTGGTTTCGTACAGGCGAACCTAGGAATTACTCCAGGATGGGGTGGAGGTGTCTTGCTTTATTCTCGTATCCATCCAAATGCTGCAGCTCACTGGTTAATGGAAGCAAATATGTATCCTGCCAAGCAAGCGTATCGTATCGGATGGTTACATAAGATGGTTACTGTAAACCAACTGAAATCAATGGATATGATCCAGTCTTTTTTAAATAAGACTCCAGAACAAATGAAATGGTTCAAAAAACAATATACCGCTTATCTTTTTTCACAAGACTTATCCCAAAAGATGGAAGAGGAAGTTCAGCAATGCTCCCATCTGTGGGAATCAGATGCTCATAAAGAGGCAGTTCAAAAGTTTATGGATAAGAGAAAAAACTAAAGAATAGGATTCTATCAACCATCGTTCCTGCATAACTATAAACAAACGATAGAGGAGGGATGGTATGGATGCCCCTAGACAAGACGCCTGGAAGGAAGAGGAAGATCTCCTGCTGGCTCAGACCGTGTTGAAATATATACAAGAAGGTAAAACCCAGTTAGAAGCATTCCAAGAAGTGGCGGAGAAACTGCGGAGGACGCCCGCTGCTTGCGGTTTCAGGTGGAATGCAACAGTAAGAAAAGAATACCACGAAGAAATACAGCAAGCGAAACAAAACCGAAAAGAGAAACGAACCGTGTTTTCAGCTTCATCTACTACTGAAGATTCCCCTATGTCCATCGACGCAGCAATTTCCTTCTTAAAAGAAATGAAAGTGAAGCAATTTGAGGATAACGGGAAGCAAAAGCTTGAATATCAATTGAAGAAACTAGATGAAGACAATCGGAAATTAAGAGATCAATTAAAGCAGTGGGAGCAAGCCTGGAACGAAATGGATAAACTCGTCCACTGGGTAAAAGAAAGGCATAAAAGCCCTATTTAAGGAAAGGCAGAACAATTGTCCTAAACTTTATGTCTTCTCCCTGGCTAGAACTCTCATATAATGGGCTAGCTTTCTAAAGGATGGCATTACTCGAACTAATACTAGTACGTATTGAAAATTAAATGAGGCGCATAAATAAGGCCACTACGATGCGTAGCGGCCTCATTCGTTTGTTTATTTTTATGCGTTGACATCTCTTTCCTCTACACCTGTCGGCATCCAGATCAATGGATTCTCGCTTAAGTCACGCTCTACATCATAGTGAGCTTTTTGAAAGCCCATTTTTTCCCAGAAATCATGAGAATTGATACGAGGGTTAGTTTTAATTGGGAGGTTGAAGCTTTTAGCGAATTCTACCAATGCTTTACCAAAGCCTTGACCCCGGTAATCAGGAAGAACTTCTAGTTTCCAGAGTTCCAAATAATCTTGAGGCGGTTGAAAGTAGTTGTCGTACTTGGCTTTCACGCGGTATAAACTCATACGCGCAACTAAAGCGCTTCCATAATAGATGCCGAAAAAAGGCGATTCGCTATCGTTCTCAACGATATTGCTTTCAAGATCTTCAAGCATTGTAAGCTCTTGATTTCCGTATTCTTTAAATCGTTTAAATTCCTCGAGTGTTTTATAATTGACCAAAAGTGGTTGAACCTTAGTAGTGGTCATCATGAAAGAATCCCCTTTCTAATATCTGTATCTTCCTTCATTATAATATAAAAATTTTCAGAATGAAATAAACAATTATCTTCATGACAAAATTTGACTGCCATCCTCAAAGTGACTCTGCTACAATAAGGAAAAAAGAAGACGAGCGAAATGAGGGGTTACGATGAATGTAGGAATTATTGGGATGGGTTCGATAGGCATGCTGATGGCCGCATATCTGGGAAGGTATCACAATGTCCACGTTTATGTAAGAAGAGAGGAGCAGAAAGAAAAACTATACCAAGAGGGGATCTATTGTGATGCCGTAGGACACCCTGTTTCTGTTGAGGCTCATTTATTAGAGGAGGGGTTTCCTCAGTCTCATGATGTTCTGATTGTTGCAGTCAAACAAACTGGTCTTGACTCTGTTTTAGATTACAGTTTTCCGTCTAATACACCGGTTTTGTTCCTGCAAAATGGTATGGGCCACATCGAAAAATTACTAGAAAGACCCTATCCATCTTGGGTGGGTGTTGTGGAACACGGGGCTCTAAAACAAGATTACTGCCACGTGCTCCATACAGGAAAAGGTGTTGTGAGGATTGCCAGTGTCACGAAGGATGAAAACATTAAGAAGATAATTTCCTCATTAAACCACTACGACTTCCCAGTTGAATATGAACCTGATTACAAGGAAATGTTGACTTCTAAGTTAATAGTGAATACAGTAATCAACCCTCTAACTACTTTATTCCAAGTAAACAACGGACATATAATAAGTAACTCTTACTTGAGAGAAATAGCGGAAGCTGTTTGCAGGGAGGCTTGTCTCACACTAAACCGTTCCTTTGAGAAAGAGTGGGAGAGAGTCTTGAATATTGCTGAAACGACCTCTGAGAACCAATCCTCTATGTTTAAAGATATGATGGAAGGTAGACAAACGGAAGTAGATGCCATCAGTGGTTATATCCTGAAAAAGAGTAGAACCCCCCTCCCTTATCACCAATTTCTAATAAGAGCCATTCACGCACTTCAGTGGGAAAAGGGGGTAAGGATACATGGGTGATGCTCTTGTTTTCTTCTTTGCAGCTGTATTGACGCTGCCTATTCCCTTCATTTTCGTCTTTTATTTATTTACGAGAAAATGGTCGAAGCATAAATGGAAAGCGATTCATCGGACGACGAGTCTCTCAGCCCCTGTGTTCATTCTATCTGTCCACTTGCTCTTACTCGTATTATTTGAGCAGAGCTTTTTTGCTTATATTCTGATCTTTTTATTTCTCCTATTAGGTATTTCCCTGATCGTGCAGTATAAAATACACGAGGAAGTGCGCTTGAGACGGGTGTTTAAAGCGTTTTGGCGTATCAGTTTTTTATTTTTCACTTTCTTTTATTTGGGGCTGACCCTCTACGGTCTTTTTGAGCGATTGTTCTCTTAACAAACAGATTAGATGAACTCCTGGGATCTTTTTTGTACAATACAATAGGATACATACTACTAAGGATACTTAACCCGGTAAAGGAGTAGTTCAAGACATGCGTATTGATCCAATTGCATTACGATCAAAGCAATTATTATTTCATGATTATAAAAACAACTTTCAATCATTAGAAGATAAATTCGAATATAATCCCCAGGATCAGAGTATTTGGTCCAATCGTTTCAACTATTTACGGAACAACAACTATCAAAGGGAAGCTCTTTCAACTGTAATCCAACACATGAATGAAAAATGGGGAGCTCCTTCAACCACCTGTACAAATATTGAAAAACTGAAAAGAGAAGAGAGTACAGTGGTTATCGCTGGGCAGCAGGCAGGTCTTATGACTGGTCCTCTGTATACCGTTCATAAAATTATTTCGGTTCTTCAACTTGCCAGACAGAAGGAAAAGGAACTCAACAAGCCTGTCATTCCTATATTCTGGATTGCAGGGGAGGATCATGATTTTGATGAAATCAACCACCTTTTCATGAAAGAAAATCAATCTATGAAGAAAATCACTATACAGCAAATCCCTGAAAAGAAAGCCTCCGTATCTGATATAACTATTGCTCAAGAGAATGCGGAAAATTGGGTGAATCAAATCTTTCAGGTGGTCAAAGAGACTGAATTTACAAGTGATTTTTACCATCAAGTCGTACATGCGTTAAAACAATCGGAAAGTTACAGTGATTTCTTTGCGAGGCTTGTCTATTTATTATTTCCTGAAGAAGGGCTTGTCGTCGTAGACGCTCATGATCCGCATATTAGAAATTTGGAAAGTCCCTATTTTAAAACTATGATTGAAAAAAATGAGGACATTGCTAAAGGGGTGTTCTCCGCACTCCAAATCAATCGCCAACAAGGATATGAAACGGTTCTCGATAGTGAGTGGAACGATGCCCACCTCTTTTATCATCATAATGGAGAACGCGTTTTGCTGAGCCGTGATGAAGACGGGAGTTTTAGAGGGAAAAATAATGAAGTAGCTTTCTCGAAAGAAGAGCTTCTTCAGGTGGCGGAAGAAAATCCGGAGCATTTAAGTAATAATGTGGTAACGAGACCATTAATGCAAGAAAGTCTTTTTCCTGTGCTTGCATTCATTGGTGGACCAGGAGAAATCAATTATTGGGCTGTGCTTAAACCTGCTTTTCAAGCGGCTGGGATGCAAATGCCGCCTGTTTTACCTCGCCTATCTTTTACGCTTATTGACAGAAAGGCAGAACAAACTATGGACCGGCTGCAAATTGAGGCTGTCCACGGCGTTCAGTATGGAACCGGAGAAGAAAAAATGAAGTGGCTGGCATCAAGGAACTCTCCTCCGATTCAGGAACTTAGTAAGCAAGTAAAATCAGAGATCGATCGAATTCACCGTCCATTACGTGAGAAGTCGTCTGATTTTGGGCCAGATATTGAACAACTGGCGGAAAAGAATTTGCAATATATCTTTCAGGATATAGACTTTTTAGAGAAAAGAATGATCCAGTCATTAGAACAGAAGTATGAGCAGGAAATCACTCAGTTCGATGACCTTGGTCTGCTGCTTCACCCGGGTGGTGGCCTGCAGGAAAGAATGTGGAGCATTGTACCTTGGGTGAACCAGCATGGCACAGATCTGTTCCAACGAATAAATCAGCATCATTATTCATTTGATCAAGATCATTACGTCGTGTATGTATAAGTCTCCCACAATCCCCCACCCTATTAAATGAATAGAAAAACCTTTAAAATCTTGCCCTGCGGGGCAGGATTTTTTTATTACATTTCGAATGAATAAAAAGTATGTGGAGAAAAGTGGGGCGATGTGGTAAGCTGAAAATAGAAGGTGGGGGAACCATATGTTCATGGGTGAATTTCAACATAACATTGATGCGAAAGGGCGAATTATTGTCCCTTCCAAGTTCCGTCAAGATCTTGGGGAAAGCTTCGTCCTCACTAGAGGTTTAGATCAATGCTTATTTGCTTATCCTATGAACGAATGGAAGCTGCTTGAAGAGAAATTGAAGAAGCTCCCACTGACTAAGAAAGATGCCCGTGCCTTTACAAGATTCTTCTTTTCTGGAGCTGTCGAGTGTGAGGTGGACAAACAGGGAAGAATTAACATTCCTCCGCCACTCAGAAAATATGCGATACTTGAGAAAGAATGTGTAGTCATAGGCGTTTCCAACCGCATTGAATTTTGGAGCAGTGAGAATTGGGAAACTTATTTCGAGGCATCTGAAGAGTCGTTCTCTGAAATTGCAGAGAACATGTTAGATTTCGATATTTGATAGACAGAGAAACGAGTGAGACGATGTTTGAACATTATAGTGTGTTAAAAAATGAAACCATCGAGCAGCTACATATTAAGCCTCAGGGGGCATACGTAGATTGCACTCTCGGTGGTGGAGGTCATACAGAATTTATCGCATCCCATTTGGATGACAGTGGTCATGTTTATGCATTTGACCAGGATGAAATGGCTCTAGAAGCCGCTAGAGAGAGATTAAAGCCGTATGAAGGTAAAATTACATTTATTCAGGCGAATTTTCGCCAACTTGAAGAAAAGTTACAAGAGATTGGTGTAGAAAGAATCGATGGAATTATTTACGATCTCGGGGTTTCAAGTCCACAACTGGATGTAGGTGAACGTGGGTTTAGTTATCAAAACGATGCACCACTGGACATGCGCATGAATCAATCGGCTGATTTAACTGCAAGAGAAGTTGTAAACGAATGGCCATTTGAGGATTTAGTGCGTATCTTTTTTAAATATGGTGAGGAAAAGTTCTCGAAACAGATTGCAAGGAAGATTGAAAAAGCTCGTGAAGAAAGCCCGATCGAAACGACGGGAGAACTGGTCGAGCTGATCAAAGATGGAATTCCAGCTCCTGCAAGAAGGAAAGGAGGGCATCCGGCCAAACGAGTATTTCAAGCGATTCGTATTGCTGTAAATGATGAACTTGGAGCTTTTCAGGACAGTCTTCATCAGGCTGCAAGAGTTGTTTCTGTCGGAGGAAGAATTGCCGTCATTACTTTTCATTCCTTAGAAGATCGTTTGTGCAAACAAGCCTTTAAAAAATGGAGTACTAATCCGCCTTTACCAAAAAATATTCCAGTTATTCCGGATGATAAGCAGCCCCCATTCAAACTTGTAACACGAAAACCGATTGTAGCTGAAGATGTTGAACTTGAAGAGAACCGTCGCTCACGCTCAGCGAAATTAAGGGTGGTAGAGAAAGTCAAACCTTGGAATAGTGAATTTCAATATGAAGAAGGGTGGAAGAGAACATGAGCCTTGAGCATGCCAAAAAGGCCCAGCAGCCTTTACAGCAACCGGAAAAACAAAAACAGGTTAAAGTAAAGGTCCATAAAAAACGGTGGATTAGTACAGGAGAGAAATTCTTATACTCGATTTCAACGACAGCAGTTCTTGCTGCTTCCATTTTCTTTGTCCAGTTTTCAGCTGCAACGGACTCTTTGAACCGTGATATTAGAAGTTTAGAGAAGGAAATTTCTCAGCAGGAATCACAGAATGAAAACCTTGCTTATCAAGTGAAAGAATTGAGCAATCCCGATCGCATTTTGAAAATAGCTAAAGAAAATGGATTGAATATCCAAAATGCGAAGGTGAAACAAGCTGGCACAGTCAGCAACTAAATTATTTGGTGATGTGATATGAAAAGTCCGAACACGCATAGAGGTGCAGCTCTATTAATTTTGGCGTTTTCTTTCATGTTCCTCATCATTGCCGGAAGGTTCTTATATATTGAGACAACGGCAACGGTCGAAGGAGTAGACTTGGAAAAATGGGCGAAGGATGTCCGTACAAGTTCTTATGAAATTGACGCGAAAAGAGGAAAGATTTTTGATAAAAATGGCATGGTCCTCGCTTATGATCGACCGATGTACAGGCTATATGCCATTGTAGACCCTGATTATACGACAAATCCTAAGGAGCCCAATCATGTGACGGACATTGAGAAGACCGCGTCAACATTGGCTCCTTTGTTGGATATGGAAGCAAATGAAATGGCTGAGATCATGGAAACGGGTAAGGAAAATGAGCGGTTCCAAGTTGAGTTCGGTTCAAACGGGCGAGAAATATCCCAAGAAAAAATGGAGGAAATCAAAGAGCTTGAATTGAGCGGCATCGAATTTGAAGAAGAAGCAAAAAGGTATTACCCGAATGGTTTATTCGCTTCTCATGTCATTGGATTTGCCCGTTCAGAGGACGGTAAGATTTCTGGTGTTACGGGAATTGAAAAACAGATGGAAAAGTATTTACAGGAAAAGAAGGGTTCAATTAAGTACGAACGAGATAAATACGGAACCAAATTGCTGGATCCGAATCAAGTGATGACAGAGCCAGACAATGGTGAAGACGTTCATTTGACGATTGATCAAAAAATTCAAACCTTCCTTGAGGACGCCATGAGTCAAGTGGATGAACAGTACAGTCCTGAAAAAATCATGGCTGCTGTTATGGACCCTGATACAGGCGAGATTCTAGCCATGAGTAACCGTCCGAGTTATAACCCGAACGACATTGGAAATGTACAGAACTGGTACAATGACTTGATTTCCTATCCTTTTGAACCAGGTTCGACTATGAAAATCTTTACCTGGGCCGCAGCGATTGAAGATGGCGCCTATAGTGGTAACGAGTTGTTTCAGTCCGGTACTTACAAGGTAACGGAGAACTCTCAATCGATTGGTGACCATAATAATGGAGAAGGCTGGGGAAAGATTTCTTATGATGAAGGTTTCCAACGCTCCTCCAACGTCGCAGCTTCCAAGCTTGTTTATGAAAAACTTGGGCCAACAAAGTTTCGTAAATATTTGTCTGCATTTAATCTGACAGACAAATCTGGGATCGACCTTCCTGGAGAACTTACAGGTAGAGTGGTCTATGAACGTCCAATTGAACAGATTACAACAGGCTTTGGACAGGGGTCTACATTTACTCCTATGCAGCTGATGACCGCTGCGACATCTATTGCTAACGACGGGAAGATTATGCAGCCCTATATGCTATCGGAAATTACTTCCAGTGAAACTGGGGAAGTCCTAAAAGAAGGGAAACCAGAAGTGCTTGGTGAACCAATTTCTGAAGATACAGCTGAGAAAGTCAGAGATCTTATGGGAGAGGTCGTAACTTCTGAAAACGGAACAGGACAGTCCTTTAAGCTGGATGACTACTCTCTTGCTGGTAAAACGGGAACAGCACAAATCAATAAGCCCGGGGGCGGCTATATGTCTGGACGTGAAAACTACGTATTCTCATTCATGGGAATGGCTCCGAAAGATGATCCTGAACTGTTGATGTATGTAGCTGTAAAACAGCCAGACCTTGAACCTACGGAATTAGGTTCAGAACCTGTTTCTTACATTACCAGAACAGTTATGGAGAATAGTTTGCACTATCTAGATATTCAGCCGGATAAAGACGAAGATAACAGTGTATCTCAGCAAAAATTGCCAGATGTAAAAGATATGTCTTCAAATGAAGCTGAAGCAAAGCTAAAAGAAACTTTCAGCAGCGTTGAAATGATTGGGAATGGAGAAAGAGTCGTAGATATTCTCCCTGCTCCAGGAACCAAGGTGCTGAAGAATCAACGGATTATGGTGATTACGGATGAACCGGAAATGCCGGATCTAACTGGTTATTCCTTAAGAGATGTCCATCGATTTGCAGAATACTTCAATTTAAATATTGAAACGATGGGGAACGGATATGTAATCTCCCAAGGAATTACAGAAGGGTCGAAAATAAAAGAAGACGGGTATTTAGTTGTAGAACTATCCCCGCCGAATACAGAATAAGGCCATTCCAGGCAGTGTTCTAATCGTTTCTTGATTGCATATAGTGATACAAGCCGACTCTAACGACTTTTAAAGGAGTTATGGAGATGAGACGAGTATCACAAGTAATAGTCAAGAAACGATTAATCACTGTTTTTCTTTTTGGAATGGTTATTTTTATGGTTATTATCGGAAGATTAGGCTATGTTCAATTTTTCCTCAGTGATTTCCTTATTTCAAAAGCGGAGGAATCGTGGAGTCGTGACATCACTTTCGAGCCTGAACGGGGGAAAATCTTAGATACGAATGGTGAAGTTCTCGTAGGCAACCAGTCAGCGCCTACAGTGATGGTTGTACCCAGACAAATCAAAGATCCTGAAACGACTGCCAAAAACTTAGCACAGATCCTTGAAATGAGTGTTGAGAAAGCTTACACGCATGTGACGAAACAAATATCCATTGAGAAGATCCACCCTGAAGGAAGAAAGGTTTCAGAAGCTCAGGCGAAAGCGATACAATCTCTTTCGATGCCAGGGGTATACATCGCAGAAGACTCTGAACGTTATTATCCGCATGGATCTTTTCTTTCTCATGTTCTAGGCTTCAGCGGAATTGATAATCAAGGATTGCTTGGTCTTGAGGCTCACTATGATGAAGAATTAAGAGGTGAAAAGGGCGCGCTATCCTTTTTCTCTGACGCAAAAGGGAAACGTATGCCTGATATGGCGGATGTTTATAAACCTCCTGTAGACGGAAAAGATTTGCAGTTAACCATTGATTACAAAGTACAATCTATCATTGAACGTGAGCTGGACATTGCTGTTGCAAAGTATAATCCTGACGGGGCAGTAGCGTTAGCGGTCGATCCTGATACAGGACAAGTCGTCGGAATGGCCTCACGTCCGAACTTTAATCCTGCTAATTATCAAGAAGTTGACCCTAAGGTCTATAACAGAAATTTGCCTGTGTGGAGTACGTATGAGCCGGGGTCAACGTTCAAGATTATCACTCTTGCAGCAGCCCTTGAAGAAAATCTCGTGAATTTACAAGATGAACATTTTCATGATTCGGGAGCCGTCAAAGTAGATGGAGCTACCCTCCATTGCTGGAAACGCGGTGGTCATGGAGATCAGACTTTCCTGGAAGTTGTGCAAAACTCCTGTAACCCCGGCTTTGTAGAATTGGGACAGCGTCTGGGTAAAGATAAACTCTTTGAATATATCGATTTGTTCGGTTTTGGTGAGAAAACGGGCATAGACTTAGAGGGAGAAGGTAAAGGAATCCTCTTTAAACCTGAAAATGTGGGCCCTGTTGAACAGGCGACTACGGCATTTGGTCAAGGGGTCTCTGTTACACCGATTCAACAAGTCATGGCCGTGGCAGCTGCAGTTAATGGTGGATACTATTATGAACCTTATATTCAAGAGGCTTGGCTTGACCCTGTATCCGGAGATGTACTGGAAAAGAATGAACCTAAATTGAAGAAGAGGGTCATTTCAGAAGAGACGTCCAAACAAATTCGTGGTGCACTCGAAAGTGTAGTCGCGAAAGGAACAGGTCGAGGAGCTTATGTAGAAGGATACCGTGTTGGAGGGAAGACAGGAACAGCACAAAAGGTAGGTCCTGATGGTAAATATATGGAAAATAACCATATCGTTTCCTTTATCGGTTTTGCTCCTGCTGATGACCCTGAGCTTGTTGTGTACCTTGCGATTGATAATCCTAAAAACACCGTTCAATTTGGTGGCGTAGTCGCTGCACCAATTGTCGGGAACATTATGGAGGACAGTCTGAGAGTATTGGGAGTCAAGCCTCGAAAGGATGGTCTGGAGAAGGAATATTCCTGGCCAGATGAACCGCTCGTTGAAGTGCCAAACGTTACAGGGATGGAGAAAAAAGAACTGAAAAACCTCCTTACTCCATTGGAAGTAGAAGTAAGCGGAAAAGGTAATAAGGTCATTACTCAGGCCCCAGAAGCAGGGGTTAAGGTTCCAAGCGGTTCGAAAGTAAGGGTATATATGGGAAATTAAAAAAAAGAGAGCATACAGGAGGTTCGTCTGTTTGATATAATACGTCTTGTATGTGAGTAAGGGTGAAGGTTATGAAAATGAAAAAGTTGTTGGAGCACCTTCCTTTTTATCAAGTAACTCAGCCCATTTCGAAATTAACGGTTCAAGGGATTTCAATGGATTCAAGATCCATTGGTCCTGGCGACCTTTTTGTTTGTATAAGGGGAATTAAGGTGGATGGTCATGACTATGTCCAGGATGCTGTAAACAATGGGGCTGTCGCTGTCATGTGCGAAGAACGTGTAGATACTAGTGTCCCTGTCATTTTAGTCAATGATACTGTAAGGGCACTGGCCATGGTGGCATCCACCTTTTACGGTCATCCGTCAGAAAGTCTTCACGTCATAGGAGTGACTGGAACAAATGGCAAGACGACCATTACGTATTTGCTCGATGAAATATTCTGCCGTCATAAAAAGGTTACAGGCTTAATCGGAACCATACAAATATGTGTGGCAGGGAAAGCCTATCCAGTCAAAAATACGACACCTGATGCCCTTTCAATCCAAAAGTATCTCTCCATGATGAAAAAATCAAGAGTGGACACGGCCATTATGGAGGTATCCTCTCATGCGCTCGATCAAGGCAGAGTATATGGCTGTGATTTCGATATTGCCATCTTTACGAATTTAACGAGAGACCATTTGGATTATCATCATGATTTTGATGATTATCTTCGGGCTAAGTCCCTATTGTTCGCTCAATTGGGAAATGGGTATAATAGTGGACGTGACAAATACGCTATTATAAACATGGATTCACCTGTGGCTAAAAGATTTATCAGATCCACTTCCCAGCCTCTACTGACTTATGGAATCAACCATCGAGCTGATATTATGGCGAAGGATTGCATGCTTAAGGAGACGGGAACAACCTTTACGCTTACGACTCCAGAGAGTGAAGTACGTATTGATAGCCCGCTAATGGGGCTTTTTAATGTTTATAACATGCTTGCCGCTGCAGGAGCCGCTCTTCTCTCAGATATCCCTTTATCAGTCATTCAACAAGCTTTTAACCAATCGAGGGGCGTCCGTGGACGTTTCGAACCTGTTAGAGAAGGGCAAGACTATGGTGTAGTGGTAGATTATGCCCATACACCTGATTCCTTGGAGAACGTACTGAAGACGATAGCTGAATTGTGCACGGGCCAGATCCACGTCGTTGTCGGTTGCGGAGGAGATCGTGATCGCAGCAAACGTCCTTTAATGGCTCAAGTGGCTATTAAATGGGCAGATCATGTGATTTTCACATCAGACAATCCGCGTACTGAAAGTCCAAAGCAAATTTTTAAAGATATGACCAATCATTTACAGGGAACCTATAAAATTATTGAAAGCCGGGAAGATGCAATTGAATCTGCATTGAAGGCAGCATATCAAGGAGATGTTGTATTAATTGCAGGAA
The DNA here is from genome assembly GCF_002097535.1 of Halobacillus mangrovi. GTDB lineage: Bacteria > Bacillota > Bacilli > Bacillales > Halobacillaceae > Halobacillus > Halobacillus mangrovi_A. The sequence continues at coordinate 2,495,080 of NZ_CP020772.1, read as the reverse complement.
AAGGACATGAAACGTATCAGGAAATAAACGGGGTCCGTCATCATTTTGATGATTGTGAGATTGCAAGAAAGATTCTAAGAAGTATGAAGGAGAGTCCATAATGATTTTTGAAGCTCAAGAACTATCAACACTTTTTTCAGATTTTAGAGGAGCGGCGAGGGATCGAATTCCAATCAATGAGATTATGACGGACACAAGGAAAGAATCAAGCCAAAGCTTGTTTGTACCGATCATTGGAGAATCTTTCGATGCCCATCAATTTTTAGCGGAAGCTATAAAGAAAGGTGCCGTAGCATCACTATGGCAAAAAGATCGTGAGTTGCCTGCTATGATTCCTACAGATTTTCCAGTTTTCTTGGTTGAGGACACTACAAAGGGACTGCAGGAACTCGCCACTTATTATTTAAATAAAATTTCACCAATAGTTGTTGGCGTCACAGGCTCAAATGGAAAAACAACTACGAAGGATATGGTGGCCTCTGTACTGTCCACTCACTTTAAGACTCATAAAACTCAGGGCAATTTCAACAACCATATCGGTCTTCCTTTGACGATTCTTAATATGAATCAAGATACAGAGGCACTTGTGCTGGAAATGGGGATGGATAAAGCAGGTGAAATTTCTGTGCTTTCCAATTTGGCGCATCCGGATCACGCGATTATTACTAATATTGGTGAGTCTCATATTGAAAATCTCGGTTCAAGGAAAGCGATCGCAGCGGCTAAGTTAGAAATTACAGACGGATTGAAACAAAATGGCCGCCTTATTATTGACGGAGATGAACCGCTTCTTTTTAATGTGAAGAAGCAGCGATCAACTATTTCTTGTGGGTTTGATGAAAATAATGCTTATCCAATCGTGGTTGAAGAACTTTCCGATGATGAGAGTGTATTCTCGGTGACTGGCCATACGTACAAATTGCCAATGGCCGGCCGCCATAATGTGAAAAATGCAAGCTACGTAATTGCCCTAGCTGAACAACTTGGACTAACAAAAGAAGAGGTACAAAAAGGCTTCCTTCAGCTTGAGATGTCAGGGATGAGGTTTGAGAAAGTAGAAGGGCTCAATCATTCCCTTATTATTAACGACGCTTACAATGCCTCTCCGACATCTATGAGAGCTGTTATTGAAGTTGTCGCCCAATTAACATCCAAATCCAAAAAAGTGTTAATATTAGGTGATATGTTTGAACTTGGCGAGCAATCAGAAGAATTACATGAAAGTGTAGCAGAGGCGATTGATGAAAACATTCATGCTCTCTTTACAATCGGTGATCATTCTGAGAAAATTTCTAAGGCTGTGAGTCAGCACAAGCCAACTATTCAAACTTCGCATTTCAAAGATAAAAAAGCTTTATGTCATCATGTACGCCCGATGTTGACGTCTGAAACAGTAGTATTAATCAAGGCATCCAGAGGAATGAAGCTTGAAGAGCTGCTTGAAGAATTAACAGAGTAAACCTACGGCGATGACGATAAAGTATAAGGAGGAGCAATACATGGACGAATACATATTACTAATCACTATGGCATTATCATTCATGATTACTGTCGTGATATCGCCGATGATTATTCCGTTTTTAAGAAGATTGAAGTTCGGTCAGGCGATTAGAGAAGAAGGGCCTCAGTCACACCAGAAAAAATCTGGAACACCAACAATGGGCGGCGTTATGATTATCTTAGCAGTCATTGCAACGACATTGATTGCTTCTTTTTGGTTTAATACAGAATCAACGAGTATTCATTTGTTTTTAGTATTATTTGTTCTTATAGGCTATGGACTACTAGGATTTCTAGATGACTATATAAAAGTTGCATTAAAACGGAACCTTGGATTGACTTCAAAACAGAAAATGCTCGGTCAAATCATTATTGCGATTGTCGTTTACATGATCTTAAGGCAAAATGATTTTCCTACAACTATTGGAGTTCCAGGGACAGAATGGGAAGTAGAATTAGGTTTCGGATATGCACTTCTCATTCTTTTCATGCTTGTTGGAGGTTCCAATGCCGTGAACCTTACCGACGGGCTTGATGGTTTATTAGCTGGAACTGCAGCAATCGCGTTTGGTGCTTTTGGTATTCTCACATGGACAGGAGATACCAATATTGATGTTACGATTTTCGCTTTGGCTGTTGTGGGTGCTTTACTAGGGTTTTTAGTGTTTAACGCTCACCCTGCAAAAGTATTCATGGGCGATACAGGATCACTGGCTCTCGGGGGCGCGATTGCTATTATAGCCATCTTGACAAAATTGGAGTTACTCCTAGTCATCATTGGCGGTGTTTTTGTACTAGAGACTCTGTCTGTTATTATTCAGGTTATTTCTTTTAAAACGACTGGAAAGCGTGTATTTAAGATGAGTCCTTTACATCACCACTATGAATTGAAGGGCTGGTCAGAGTGGCGGGTCGTAACGACATTCTGGGCGGTAGGATTAATTTTTGCTGTTCTTGGTATTTATATTGAGGTGATGTTCGGATGAAAAAATTAGAATCTTTCCCTTACAAGCATGTACTCGTCCTTGGGTTAGCCAAAAGTGGAACGGCTGCTGCCCATTTACTGTTGGACAGTGGGGTAAACGTAAGGATAAATGATAAAAACGCAGTTGAATCTAGCGAAGAGATTCAGCGGTTAAAACAAAAAGGGGCAGATATCATTACTGGAGGACACCCTTTGACCGTATTGGATGATATCGATCTATTAGTCAAAAACCCAGGGATCCCATATGAAAATCCTGTTGTGGAAGAAAGTGTGAAAAGGAAAATACCAGTCGTGACCGAAGTTGAGCTTGCAGGCCACCTTCATAATGGGCCGCTAATTGCGGTAACGGGCTCTAATGGAAAAACGACAACAACAACATTGATTCATGAAATAATAAAGGCAGACCATCAGCCAGTAGCTGTTGCGGGAAATATCGGAAAAGTGTCTTGTGAAGTGGCACGTTCCACCACAGACGAAGAGACCATGGTGGTTGAATTGTCTTCCTTCCAACTGCTTGGAACGGAAAATTTCCGGCCGGATATCTCTGTCTTATTAAACCTTTATGAAGCTCATCTCGATTATCATGGCACACTCGAGAACTATCATGAGGCGAAAGTGAAAATTATGGAAAATCAGACAGAAGCGGATACTCTTGTTTTTAACGCTGATGATGAGAAGATTAACGCCTATACTTCACGTACCAAAGCTAAGCTAGTAGCCTTTTCTACTAAACATCAAGTAGAAGGGGCATGGTCCGACGGTGAATGGGTTTATTTTTATGAAGAACCTATTATGAAAGTAAAAGAAATCGTCCTCGTCGGTGAGCAAAATTTGCAAAATATTTTAGCTACGATTGCTGCGGTAAAAGTTAATGGTGTAGATAATAAAGCAATTCATAAAGTATTAACAACATTTTCAGGAGTAGAACATCGCCTACAATTTGTAACGGAGAAAAATGGCCGTTCTTTTTATAATGATTCAAAGGCCACGAATATTCTAGCTACTTCTTATGCTTTGCGTTCCTTTAAGCAGCCTGTTATTTTACTTGCCGGCGGACTTGATCGGGGAACCACATTTGAAAGCCTGGCTCCTTATCTTGGCTCTGTCAAAGGTATGGTTCTCTTTGGTGAAACGGCTGATCTGTTAGAAGAAACAGGGAAGCAAGCAGGGGTTGAGAAGATTGTTAAGGTGAACGGAATGCAGGAAGCTGTGGAGAAAGCCAACAAGATTTCCGTCCAAGGAGATGTTATATTGCTTTCCCCTGCCTGTGCGAGTTGGGATCAATACAGAACTTTTGAAGAAAGAGGCAACATGTTTATCGATGCTGTGCATAAGCTGAACTAAGGGCTTATGCGAACAAGCTTATAGCCCTGTTTTCCATCCAGATGGGAGGTAGGGCTTTTTTTATGGAAGAAAAACAAAAAAAGCCGGATTTATGGTTAAATGCCGCCATTATCGGTATATTGGTGATTGGGATTGTCATGGTTTACAGTTCATCAAGTATCTGGTCAGAGTATAAGTTTGATGATCCATGGTTTTATGCTAAGAGACAAATTCTCTTTGCCACAGCTGGGCTAATAGCGATGGTAACGTTATCACGAATCCCTTATTACTTCTGGTACTCTCATGCAAAGTGGATTCTTCTCATTTGTCTCGTTTTTTTGATTGCTGTATTGATTCCAGGAGTTGGGATGGTTCGTGGAGGAGCGAGAAGCTGGATCGGGGTAGGAATGTTCAGTATCCAGCCATCTGAATTCATGAAGCTAGGTCTGATTCTTTTCCTAGCACGCTTTTTATCGGACAGGCAAAAGCGGATGAACTCCTTCCAGGAAGGTTTCTTGCCTGGTCTCGCACTTATTCTAGTGCCGTTTGCCCTCATTATGCTGCAGCCCGATCTTGGTACAGGGGTCGTTATGGTTGGGACATGTCTTGTCATGATGTTTACAGCTGGTGCAAGAATCAGCCACTTTATGTGGATTGCAGCAGCAGGTATGGCCGGGATGGTTGGCTTAATTGCCTCCGCTCCCTATCGTATCAAAAGGATCACCGCTTTTTTACACCCGTGGGAAGACCCATTAGGGGCAGGCTTTCAAATTATACAATCTTTGTACGCAATTGGACCAGGTGGACTTTTAGGACTCGGCTTAGGGAATAGCATGCAAAAATTCTTTTATCTCCCAGAGCCCCAAACAGACTTTATCTTTGCTGTTCTAGCTGAAGAACTTGGATTCTTAGGAGGATTTCTTGTCTTGGCATTGTTTTTTGTTCTTCTCTGGAGAGGGGTACGTACAAGCCTCAACGCTCCTGATCTTTTCGGCTCGTTGCTAGCTCTAGGAATAGTAGGAATGATCTCCATCCAGGTGATGATCAATGTAAGTGTTGTCACAGGGTTGATTCCGGTGACAGGAATCACACTCCCTCTGGTTAGTTATGGCGGTTCTTCATTGACGCTGACATTGGCATCTTTAGGGTTACTGCTTAGCGTCAGCAGATTTTCTAATCGAGAATAGGGGAGGGGCAGAATATGATCTGCACCCTCTTTTTTTGTATTGTTCTTCTATCTGATTGAAAAATGTACGATGGACAGGTACATAAGTAGTTGATCAGCGATACAATTAATTAATTTTTTATTAAAAACTAGTTCAACTCTATCAATATCTACACCCAAATTTATGATATAATGGGATTTACATCAATAAGGTGAAAAACCTTAGCTTAGATATGGGTTTAGCTTATTTTTTTGCAACCGTGAATCACAACTCAAGGGTGTCATCAGTAAGGAGAAATGCCCGTTATGGAAGAAAGAAAAATTGTTTCCATAGAAGATCGTATACCAAAACTTAAGCAAACAAGAAAAAAGAAGGCGAATCGTCGATTGATCGTTTATCTGACGATTTTATTTCTTTTGATTGCGACTGTCGTTTATTTACAATCCCCTCTTAGTGATGTAAGGGAGGTCGTTGTCAAAGGTCAACAGCATGTGAGTGAAGACGAGATTAAAGAAATCTCTAAGATCACTAATGATACGAATATTTGGCAAGTAGAAAGCGACAAAATTAAAAAACGTCTGGAATCACATAACGAAATCACTTTTGCAGATGTAAATCGAAAGTTTCCCAGTACGGTAGAAATTGAAGTGGAAGAGGCCGAACGAATCGGATATGTAAAAGAAAACGGTGAGTTCCGCCCTATATTGGAAAATGGTACAGAACTTAAATCCACTTCCCCTTTACCTGGAGGAGACGCTCCCATATTAGCTGGCTTTAATAAGCCCACGTATTTAAAAGAAATGTCACAGGAGTTAAAAGAGCTGCCAGATAGTGTTTCAAGTCTGATTTCTGAAATTCATTGGGAGCCAAAAGAGGACAACCCTTATCAAATTCGTTTGTATATGACAGATGGTTATCAAGTGCTTGCTTCGATACGTACCTTCTCAAGTAAGATGCCAGCGTATCCTTCCATCGTATCTCAGCTGGATGAAGGGCTTGAAGGTATTATCCATATTGATGTAGGTGCTTATTTTGAGGAATTTACCGAGGCGGAACAAGAACAACAAGAAAGTACTGAACAGGCTGGGGAAGAGAGTGTAGAGCAAGAGGATAGTCAACAAGAAAGCAGCCAGCAAGAAGCCGTCCAGCAAGAAAATAACCAAAGTGTTGAACAAGGTCATACGGACAGCCCTGATGAGGAAAGCATCCAAGAGGAGAGCTCCGATGAGAATCAAGGGTAAACCATTGATCCTTTCTCTCGTTTTATTTACCTCAGGATTTCTTGTAGCCTATAATTATCAACAAACGGCAAACATCCCTCAAATGGTGCAGTTAAGTGATTCACAATGGGAAAAAGATTATTTTTACAAACAACAGCTTTTAGAAATGGAAGAAAAGAATAAAGAACTGAGAGAAGAACTTAAAGTAAAGCGTGACAAAATACAGGAGTATGACAGCAAACTAGCAGACAGCGAGAATGTAGTGGCAGATTTTGTGCAACGGAAAAATAAACTCCAGATGCTTGCAGGTGAGCTCCCTTTACAAGGATCAGGTGTAGAAGTTACGTTAAAAGATGCCGAATACATCCCGGAAGAAGATCAGGTAAATCAATATATTGTACATGAAAGTCATATTCACATGGTCATCAATGAGTTGTTGAGTGCAGGTGCTAAAGCCATAGCGGTAAATGGTCAGCGTATTTTCAGTGATAGCTATATTTCTTGTACAGGACCTGTAATCACGGTAGATGGCATCCAGCATCCTGCTCCTTTCGTCATTACGGCAATTGGAGACTCAGATATTCTCTATTCAAGCTTAGACTTAACCCAAGGGATCATTGATTATCTTTTGAGTGATCATGTAGATGTTGAAATGTCCAAAGAAGCTGAAATACAAATGCAAGCGAAGCTATCCGCTGAAGGGTGAACTGAACACTTATGAATAGACAATCTATGTGGATGGTTTCCCTCGTGTGCTTGTTTGTCGGATTTATGGTTGCTGTACAATTTCAAACGACGGCTAAACCTGAAGTCCGTGATACCAGAGATGAATGGGAAGTAAGAGAGGCCCTTAAAGAACAGCAGGATATTCAACAAGAGCTTTTAAAGAAACTATCAGCCGTTGATAAGACAATCCAGAGTTATGAGCAAAAATCATCAGAAGATCAAATTGAGATATTGAAAAATTCAATTGAGAAGCTAGAAGAGAAGGTAGGTCTTACTGAGAAAAGAGGGAATGGGGTAGAAATCACAATCTCACCGATCTTCCTTGAAAATTTTTCAGGAGAACAAGAATATCCTTCTCTCAGTCCACAGATGTTAAGCAGACTTATTAATGAATTGAATGCATTTGGAGCGACAGACATAGCTGTTGGAAACGAGCGGATTACGAGTTTGTCTCCTATACGCAATGTCAATGGTTCCACTTACGTAAACAATCGTCCTTTACTCCCGTTACCTGTCAGCATCCAAGTACTGGCGGATAATGCTGAGAAGCTAAAAGATTATATCAATACCAGCCCATCCAAAGATATTTTCAGCATCGAGAATTTGGATCTGACTGCTGAAATAAAGGAGGGTATCACGTTACCCAAATATGATGATCCATTACATTTAGAAAAATTAGAAGAAATTGGTGAATGACATGTGGCTTCCGGTGTTGTTTTTAATAATAGGTATATCTCTTGGCTTACTAACGAATATTCAAATTCCTGATGCTTACACAGATTATCTTTCGATCGCCGTCTTAGCTGCTTTTGATACGCTTCTAGGAGGGATAAGAGCCCACTTGGAAGAGAAATTTGATGATACTGTTTTTATAACAGGCTTTTTCTTTAATGTTTCTCTCGCCGCATTTCTTGCATTCCTTGGGGTTCAACTAGGAGTGGATTTATACTTAGCTGCGGTGTTTGCATTCGGTATCCGTTTATTTCAAAATCTAGCGATTATCCGCCGCCAGATTATTGACCAAAAATTACTAGTTAAATTTATAAAAAAATGAACGTAAATAAGAGGATATTCGTGAAAGTCTGTGGAAAACAAGTAATGAACGAGTTTTTGAATACTTACTAGACCATTCGTAGGATGAATTTTTTCAATTCATTTACGTTTATATTTCAATGATTGTATTTTTATCGTATATTCGATATGCTTTGAACTACTCATATGGCTTGTTACAGGAGGTGCGTCACTGGTGAATCAAAATGAAATCCTAGTTAGTTTAGATATAGGAACAAGTAGAATCAAAGTGATTATTGGAGAGATTATGAACGAAACGCTAAATATTATTGGCGTTGGATCAGCAAAATCAAATGGCATGAAGAAAGGAGCCATTGTTGATATCGATCAAACGGTCCATTCGATTCGTACTGCTGTGGAGCAAGCAGAGCGAATGGTGGATATGAAAATAGACCGAGTTGTCGTAGGAGTCAACGGAAATCATATTCAGTTGCAGCCTTGTCATGGAGTCGTTGCTGTTTCTAGTGAAAGCAGAGAAATTGGTAATGAAGACATTAGACGCGTGATTGATGCTGCACAAGTAGTTTCAGTTCCTCCAGAACGGGAAATTATAGATGTCATTCCTCGACAGTTCATTGTTGATGGACAAGACGAAATCACAGATCCCCGTGGGATGATTGGTGTGCGGTTAGAGATGGAAGGTATGATCATTACATGCGCAAAAACCGTCTTACATAACACCTTAAAATGCGTGGAAAGAGCAGGTCTTGAAGTGTTGGATGTATGTTTACAGCCACTCGCTTCAGGAACCGTTTCCTTATCAGAAGACGAAAAGAACCTGGGCGTTGCGCTTGTAGATGTTGGCGGAGGATCCACGACAGTCTCTGTTTTTGAAGAAGGACATCTGAAAGGGACTAGTCTGATTCCATTTGGTGGAGATAATCTTACAAAAGACCTGTCCATAGGGTTGAGGACTTCAACCGAGGAAGCAGAACAAGTGAAGCTTGAACATGGACACGCCTTTTTCGATGATGCCAACGAAGATGAAAGTTTTTCTGTCACAATTATAGGAAGTAATCGAGAACAAGCATTCAATCAATTGCAAATCTCTGATATGATTGAAGCTAGAATGGAAGAAATTTTTGTGTTTGCTGCTCAGGAAATTCAGCGCATGGGAGTCCGGGAATTACCGGGTGGTTTTGTGCTGACGGGCGGTACTATGAATATGCCAGGAGTCCTTGAACTGGCGCAGGATGTATTCCATTCTAATGTAAGACTCGCAATTCCAGATTATATCGGAGTGCGCGAACCACAATTCACAAGTGGTGTAGGCATCTTGCAATTCGCTTATCGTAATGCGAAAATACAAGGAAAAGAGATTTTTCCATCGGTAACCGCTGAATTTGAACAACCCGCACCTAAAAAGCAAAAACGTGCAGCAACAAAACAGCAGAAAGAAGAAAAAGAAAAACCAGAGAAGAAAAAAGAGTCAGGCTTATCCAATCTATTAAAATATTTCTTTGATTAATTGGAAGCTTGGAGTCGGTCAAAGGACGGACGATACAATAAATCTTGTAATCTCGTGTATTAGGAGGAACGGATGATGTTAGATTTTGATACAAGCATGGACCAATTGGCAACCATTAAAGTAATCGGAGTAGGCGGTGGCGGTAGTAACGCCGTAAACCGCATGATTGAACATGGGGTGCAAGGTGTTGAATTTATTGCAGTCAACACAGACGCCCAGGCATTAAACCTTTCTAAAGCAGAGGTCAAAATGCAAATTGGAGGAAAACTAACTCGTGGTTTAGGAGCGGGTGCAAACCCCGAAGTAGGACGCAAGGCCGCTGAAGAGAGTAAAGAACAGCTCGAAGAGGCATTGCAAGGCGCAGACATGGTATTTGTTACTGCTGGTATGGGTGGAGGAACCGGTACTGGTGCAGCCCCTGTCATCGCTCAAGTAGCTAAAGAGCTGGGTGCTCTTACTGTAGGTGTCGTTACACGACCATTTACGTTTGAAGGCCGTAAACGTTCAACACAAGCAGCAGGCGGAATTGAAGGCCTTAAAGGCGCAGTCGATACATTGATCGTCATTCCTAATGATCGACTGCTAGAGATTGTTGATAAAAATACACCGATGCTTGAAGCATTCCGTGAAGCGGACAACGTGCTTCGCCAGGGTGTACAAGGTATTTCAGACTTAATTGCTGTACCTGGGCTAATTAACGTAGACTTTGCAGACGTGAAAACAATCATGGTAGACAAGGGCTCCGCATTAATGGGAATCGGTATCGCAACTGGGGAAAGCCGTGCAGCAGAAGCTGCGAAGAAAGCAATTTCCTCACCTCTTCTTGAAACATCCATTGATGGAGCACATGGTGTTCTTATGAATATCAGTGGAGGCACAAACTTAAGCTTGTATGAAGTTCAGGAAGCGGCAGATATCGTAACATCTGCAGCAGACCAGGAAGTAAACGTAATCTTCGGTTCTGTCATTAATGAGAATTTGAAAGACGAAATCGTTGTAACCGTTATTGCCACAGGATTTGATGAAGCTCAGATTGCTCAGGGACAACAGAAGAAGCGTCCACAGCCTCAACAGCAGCCTAAACCAAATACAGTTGAACGTTCAGTGAGAGAAGAACAGCCGCGTCGTGAATCTCCTCAACCTCAACAACAAAAAATGCCGAATCAAGAAGAAGATACACTTGATATTCCGACATTCTTAAGAAACCGGAACCGTCGTCGTTAATTATCTTAAGCGTAAACCCGTTGCACATTAGAGTGCAGCGGGTTTTTTATTTGTAATCTAATGATAATGTGGTATATAACTCCCTAACGGGGCTACATAGCGCCCTAAGTGAAGAGAATGGAATCGTAACTTGACACAAACCCACCATGTCGAAAGGGTCTTTATGCTTGTCAGAATTCGCGGCCCCTCCCTACATTTATTACAGACATTTTGTTACAAAACTTGCTTGGGAGTGGTTCAGATTCTGACAGACTTTTCGCGGGGACAGGCTTATACTTTGCTATAACAAGAAAAGAAAGGAGAGGGGAAAATTTATCTCGATGCCGTGTGGCTGCTCAATTTCTTGATGGATGCCATGATACTTTTTTTAACACAGGGAGTAACACGAGCAAAGTCAAAAAAGAGTCGGGTATTTTTAGCTGCTTTGGTAGCCTCAGTCATTGTGCCAATATCGATATTTATGCCAGATTCGTGGTTGATGAGTAGTTTAGGGAAGGTCTTTTATTCATTTTTCATCGTTTGGGCAGCCTATTCTTTTTCCTCTCTCCGGGCCTTTTTTTTTCAATGGGTTACTTTTTATTTTATTACCTTTGCGATTGGTGGAAGTATGCTTGGGGTTCACTTTTTTTTAGCAACAGAGATCAGCATCCAAGGCGGATCAGTCGTTACATTCACAGGTGGGTATGGTGACCCGGTCAGTTGGATATTCGTTCTAATTGGGTTTCCTTGTTCGTTCATATTTACAAAATGGCGGCTGGAGCAAGTCAGTGTTCATCGGATGAAACTTGAAAACATTTATGATGTGAGTGTTCGCTGGAGTGGTAAGAAGGCTGTCTGCAAAGGACTCGTTGATAGTGGAAACCAGTTGATTGATCCAGTGAGCAGAAAGATGGTGTTTTTAGCAGATCCGAGTGTTCTGAAACAACTAATGGATCAAAAGGAGCTTGATCTACTTCAAGTCGATCACGTCGTGACTTCAATGGAAGAATTGCCGGATGAGATTCAAAAAGCGGTAAGACTAGTGCCATATTCAGCAGCAGGAATAAAAGGTCAGCTCCTTGTGACACTGTTAGTTGATTCCATCACGATTGAAACTCCAGAGGGACATTTGGAAATTAAACAAGCTCTACTGGGAGTTCAGCAGCAGGATTTGACACATGATCGTCTTTATCAATTGTTAATCCATCCACATGTCATGGTCAAAGGAAAATCAGCGTAAAGTTCAAGGGGGATTTCTATGGTAAAGTGGTTCTTCAAAGCACGGCTATGGTTTTATCGTATTCTCATCAAGTTAGGCATTAAGCAGGATGAAATCTACTATATTGGTGGGAGTGAAGCCTTACCGCCTCCACTATCAAGAGAAGAAGAAAAAGAGTTATTAGAACTTCTTCCTAAAGGTGACAAAGCAGCAAGAGCAATGCTGATTGAGAGGAACCTTCGTCTAGTCGTTTATATCGCACGAAAGTTTGAAAACACAGGGTTAAATATCGAGGATTTAATTAGCATTGGGACTATCGGATTAATCAAAGCGGTAAACACGTTCGATCCCGAGAAGAAAATCAAGCTTGCTACTTATGCTTCTCGTTGTATTGAAAACGAAATTCTTATGCACCTTAGAAAAAGTAACAAGCTTAAAACCGAAGTTTCATTTGATGAACCATTGAATGTCGATTGGGACGGAAACGAGCTTTTGCTATCTGATATCCTAGGTACAGAAGAGGATTTAATCACGAAGGGTATCGAGAAAAAAATTGATAAAAAGTTACTCAAAACTGCATTGGAGCAGCTTAATGATCGTGAGAAACAGATTATGGAACTTCGTTTTGGATTAATCGGTAAGAAAGAAAAAACACAAAAGGATGTGGCGGATATGATGGGCATTTCACAGTCCTACATATCACGTCTAGAAAAGAAAATTATACGCAGGCTACAAAGGGAATTTGATAAGATGGTATAAATTTTCCAAATGTAAGCATGCATAAATTTTCCTCCCAGGGAGATACTGAAAACGTATTCTAGCTTCCTGGGAGGGTCTTACATTGACACGACATAAAGTAGAAATATGCGGTGTAGATACATCTAAACTTCCTGTACTAACCAATAAAGAGATGAGGGCCCTGTTTGTACGTCTGCAAAGCGGAGAAATCGAAGCTCGTGAACAATTGGTCAATGGAAATCTTCGCTTAGTCTTGTCCGTCATTCAGCGCTTTAACAATCGTGGGGAGTATGGTGATGATCTTTTTCAAGTCGGATGTATCGGATTGATGAAATCCATTGATAATTTCGATTTAAGTCACAACGTGAAGTTTTCTACTTACGCTGTACCGATGATCATCGGTGAGATTCGCAGGTATTTGAGAGACAATAACCCGATACGTGTTTCTAGATCCTTAAGAGATACGGCATACAAAGCCTTGCAAATGAGAGAAAAAATCATTAGTGAAACGAGTAAAGATCCAGCTCCACATGAAATCGCTGAGAAGATGGGCGTTCCACATGAAGATGTCGTCTTTGCGATGGACGCTATTCAAGATCCCGTTTCGTTGTTCGAGCCGATTTATAACGATGGTGGAGACCCAATCTTTGTTGTCGATCAATTGAAAGACGATCGGGAAAATGATGCCACATGGCTTGATGAGCTTTCATTGCGGGAAGGTATGAAGAAGTTAAATGATCGTGAAAAAATGATTTTGACAAAACGCTTTTTTCAAGGAAAAACACAAATGGAGGTTGCCGAAGAGATCGGTATCTCACAAGCTCAGGTATCACGCTTAGAAAAAGCCGCCATTAAAGAAATGAATTCATCTATGTTCCAATAATCAAATGTACGCTTCTGTTTATCAAAACAGAAGCGCTTTTTTATGGTCAAAAAAGTGAGAGAACAGAGATCACGTGTTAAGGAACAGATAAGTGGATGCGTGAATTTTCTAATTCGTTTCATGACTCCTAACTCCTCTTCGAATTTCTATTGTCCAGCTACGAGCAACTCTTCGCGACATAAGCAACCCTATTTTGTGTCCAAAAAACGCCACGCCATAGTTTTGCATATGCATTTCAGGGCACCCATCCCCTATTCGCATTTCTAAACAAGTCATTGCATTCTTCTGCATATAGTTTTACAAAGGAGTGAAACGAAAATGAAAATTACTGAATTACAAATGAAAGATGTCATTGCAATGGAAACAGGAGAACGCTTAGGTTATATTAGTGATTTAGATATTGATACCCAGCGCGGACGGCTTCAAGGGTTAGTTTTAACACTAAAGGGAAAAGCAATGGGGCTGTTTGGAAAAGAAGAGGAGCTCGTCATTCCATGGGATCAGATTGTGAATATTGGTGCTGATGTCATTCTGGTCAAAAAATCAGGGTACAGTGGATATTCTAAAAGCCAAAAGTCAGAATCCGACTAATTAAACGAGAAAAACAAGGAAGAATGTGTTAAAATGAAGGGAAATTGAGGTGGTAAAATGGTCGAACCCTTCAAACACGAGACATTACGACAATTGAATTGCTTTCGTGAACATAATAATCTGATAGCCGGTATTACAACTCGTCAAGGTGGTCATAGCCAGAAACCTTTTGACACACTGAATATGGGACTCCATGTCCCTGATCACAAAGAAACCGTGTTGGATAATAGGGGAGAACTGGCAAATGAAGTCGGTATCCCTTTAGAACAGTGGACGATCGGTGAACAAATCCATGATACGAAGATTAAGACAGTAACAAAAGGGGATTGTGGAAAAGGAGCATTTTCTCACACGTCCGCATTGGCTGGAGTCGATGGCTTAATTACGAATCAGCCGAACGTACTTCTGGCAGCCTTCTATGCGGATTGTGTACCATTATTTTTTTGTGACCCGACTAATGGATGGATCGGAGTCGCGCATGCAGGCTGGAAAGGGACTGTCAAAGGCATGGCTTCTCACATGGTCAGGGAACTAGTTACACAAGGCTGTAACTTAGAAACCATACAGATGACGATTGGCCCTTGCATAAGCTCAAGAAACTATGAGGTTGATCAACGTGTCAAGGACGAAATCCCCGAGGCACATCAAAACGAGACTGTAATGGAAATAGGGAATAATAAATATTTGTTGGATTTAAAAAAACTGAACGAGAAAGTTGCCATTGAAGCTGGAGTGCAGTCATCCAACGTGTTTGCCTCAGAATATTGTACATACGAGGAAGATGCTTTATTTTATTCCCATCGACGCGACCAGGGAAAAACCGGGCGGATGCTTGGTTTTATTGGTTGGAAGAGTTGAATAGCGGGAAGGAGTATAAGGATGACAGTAAAAGAGAATTTAGCAAAAATTACAGAAACAATTGGACAAGCATGTGAGAACTGTGGACGTTCTAAAAATGAGATTACCGTTATTGCTGTCACAAAATATGTATCGATAGATCGCGCCCGTGAAGCGGTGGAGGCAGGAATAAAGGATTTAGGTGAAAATAGGAAAGATGAATTTCTTGAGAAGTATGAAGCTATTGGAGATGATGTCAATTGGCATTTTATCGGTTCATTACAATCAAGAAAAGTGAAAGATGTTATTAACCAAGTCACGATGATACATTCATTGGACCGTAAATCATTGGCGAAAGAGATTAATAAACGTGCAAATGAACCTGTCCAATGTTTTGTACAAGTAAATGTCAGTGAAGAGGAATCTAAACATGGTCTTCATATGGAAGAGGTTGAAGACTTCATTGATCTTGTGAAAAATTATGAGAATATCAAAATAGTTGGCTTGATGACAATGGCCCCTCACACCGATGACGAAGAAAAACTGCGTGGTGTGTTTAGGCAGCTGAGGGCTCAAAGAGACAGAATCAGAGATAAGCATATGCCACATGCACCATGTGAATACTTGTCCATGGGCATGAGCAATGATTATGCGTTAGCTATTGAAGAAGGGGCTACTCATATTCGAATTGGTTCTAGTCTGGTTGGATAACAAAATTAAACTGAGGTGATCAGAATGAGCATGAAAAATAAATTTCGATCATTTTTTACGCTGGATGATGAATATGAATACATTGAAGAGGAAGTAGAGGATGATGAAATGGAAGAAGAATACGAGCCGAAACAAAGGACCACTAGAAAGCAAGATACTCAAAACATAGTAAGTTTAAAAAGTGCAAAATCTTCTTCGAAAATGGTCCTGAGTGAGCCTAGCAACTATAACGAAGCTCAGGAAATTGCTGATCAGCTTGTAAACCGTCGTGCCGTTGTTATTAATCTTCAAAGGGTTGATCATCATCAAGCGAAACGAATTGTAGATTTTTTGAGCGGTACCGTATATGCTATAGGTGGAGACATTCAAAAGCTAGGTGCACAAACATTTCTTTGCACACCGGATAATGTAGAAATTTCCGGTTCGATCTCAGAAATGATTTCGCAGGAAGAAGATGAAATTTATAGAAGGTGGTAGCCCATGGTTTTTTTGTTTAACATTTTGATGACAGTTATGCAGGTGTATAGCTGGATTCTCATCATTTATATCTTACTGTCCTGGTTCCCTGGTGCGAGGGAATCGAGTTTTGGTGAAATTTTAGGTAGAATGGCAGAGCCGTTTCTTGAGCCGTTCCGTAAAATCATCCCTCCTCTAGGAATGATTGATATTTCACCAATCGTGGCAATTCTTGTACTGAACTTTGCAAGACAGGGGTTGCAACAACTATATTACATGATTGTTTAACTTAAAAAAGGGAACAGGTTAAGAACGCAAATACTGTGTTCTTTAATCTGTTCCTTTTATTGATGTATGGAGGTTTTGTTATGGACATCTATCAGCACTTCCGTGAAGAAGAACGTCCTTTCATCGATCAGGTCCTTTCTTGGCGCGAAGATGTAGAGTTGAAATATCAAAGAAAACTTAGTGATTTTCTTGACCCAAGAGAACAGTTGATTTTAAAGACGATCTTGGGGAATACACCAGACCTCATCTATGGTGTTTTTGGGGGAAAAGAAGATACGGAGAGAAAACGTGCAATTATTGCCCCGGAGTATGAGGTTATTGAGGAAGGTGATTATCACTTGACTCTGCTCGAGGCGTCGTACCCTACAAAGTTTGTGACCCTTGAACATAGAGATGTGCTAGGTGCCTTTATGTCTCTCGGGATAAAGCGAGAAAAATTGGGAGATTTAATTGTACAAGATGGTAAAATTCAAATTGTCGCTGCGTCTGAAATTAGTGATTATATTAAGATGAATCTGACTGGTGTAAAAAAATCCAATGTGCAGTTCGAAGAGAAGCCTATGTCTCATCTTCTCGAAAATTCGAATGAGTGGTCAAGGAAGGAAACAACAGTTTCCTCCCTCCGCTTAGATGTGCTTCTAAAAGAGATTTACGGAATGTCTAGAAAAAAAGCAGGGATGCATATCGAAGCGAAGCATGTGAAGGTGAATTTCAGGGTTGTTGAGAATCCTGCATTTCTTTTAGAAGAAGGAGATCTCTTATCTTTACGAGGAAAAGGCAGAAGCCGTTTGGAGGAAGTCCAGGGAAAAACAAAGAAAGAGAAATTCAAAGTGACTACAGCAAAACTAAATTAAATCGAAAAAAAGCAGGATTTCGTAGAGATCTGTCGAAACCAATATGTACCAGATAACGCTGAGGAGGTGGTTGGTGTGCCATTAACACCATTGGATATTCATAACAAAGAATTTACAAAAGCATTTAGAGGCTATGAAGAAGATGAAGTGAATGAGTTTCTTGATCAAGTGATTAAGGACTATGAAATTATTATTAGGCAGAAAAAAGAATTAGAACGTGAAGTAGAACAATTGAATGAGCGCCTCGGTCATTTTACAAATATTGAAACCACTCTGAACAAGTCAATTCTTGTGGCGCAGGAAACCGCTGAAGATGTGAAAAGTAATGCCAATAAAGAATCTAAGATTATCATCAAAGAAGCGGAAAAAAATGCCGATCGAATTGTTAATGAGGCGTTAGATAAATCAAGGCGTCTTTCCTACGAAGTCGAAGAGATGAAGAAGCAAGCGAAAGTATTTAAGACAAGATTAAGTAAGCTTGTTGAAGCTCAAATGGAAATGATTAATAATGACGATTGGGATTACTTGTTTGATACGGAGCTTGATAAAGAAGAAGAAGTGAAAGAGCAAGTCGAGAAGGAATTGACTTCACAAAATTCATAACATGCCGTGTTTTACATAACGCGAAATCCTATTATGTTCGAAAGGTGTCGTCTTCATTTTAGTCGACGCCTTTTGTTTTTGATTTTACTCCTTCTTTTTATGGTACAATAGCCTAGGAATAAGATTCATGGAGGCCGTTTATGTTAGCGTACTATTTATTAGCTCTTGGAATGATTATTTTAGACCAAATCACAAAGTGGCTGGTCGTAACAAACATGCGTATAGGTGAAAGTATTCCTATCATAGAAAATTTCTTTTACCTGACATCCCACCGTAACCAGGGAGCTGCGTGGGGAATTTTACAAGGACAGATGTGGTTCTTCTATATCGTCACAGTCATTGTGATTGGGGTCGTCATTTATTACATTCAGCAATACGGGAAAGAGAGTAAGCTCGCAGGTGTAGCCCTTTCATTAATATTGGCTGGTGCAATTGGTAACTTTATTGATCGAGTGTTACGTAAAGAAGTGGTTGATTTTGCTGACACCTATATTTTCACCTATGATTTCCCAATATTTAATGTTGCGGATTCATCACTTGTTATCGGAGTTATTTTAGTGATGATTGCAACATTTTTAGATGAGCGTAAAAAGAAAGGAAGTATAGAAACGTGAGTGAACAATATCAAGTAGTGGAAAGGGATCAGTCGAAAAGAATCGATAAATTATTGACTGAAATCGTTGAAGATGCTTCAAGATCACAAATTCAGAGTTGGCTTAAAGACAAGTTTGTTCTAGTGGATGGAGAAGCTGTAAAAAGTAATTATAAGGTACAGGAAGGAGAACTGATCTCATGGAGCATTCCTGAGCCTGAACCTTTAGAAATTAAGGCAGAAGATATTCCTATTGAAATCGTTTATGAAGACGAAGATGTGGTAGTAGTCAATAAGCCTTCCGGAATGGTCGTACACCCATCCGCCGGCCATCCGTCAGGCACTCTTGTGAATGCCCTTTTATTTCATTGTAAAGATCTATCAGGCATCAATGGGGTGGAACGACCGGGGATTGTCCATCGGATTGATAAAGATACAAGCGGACTCTTGATGGTAGCAAAGAATGATAAAGCACACAGATCTCTAGTTGAGCAGCTGCAAAATAAATCAGTGGAGCGGAAATATGAAGCGATTGTCCATGGAATGATCGCTCATGAGTATGGAACCATTGATGCTCCAATTGGACGTGATCCGAAGGACCGTCAGAAGATGGCGGTTGTCGAGGGTGGAAGAGAAGCAGTCACTCACTTTAGGGTACTAAAACATTTTCAAGATTTTACCTTAGTTGAATGTAAACTAGAGACGGGAAGAACCCACCAAATCCGTGTTCATATGCGATATATAAACCATCCATTGGCTGGCGATCCTAAATATGGGCCTCGAAAAACGTGGGGGCTTGATGGGCAGGCGCTGCACGCCAAGTCTTTAGGATTTGAACACCCAAGAACTGGGGAATGGAAGAAGTTTGAAGTAGAGCCTCCAAAAGATTTCACTGATATGATTACGTTTTTGGAGAATAGAGAGTAAGATACAAATGAAGCAGCTGTCTCTATGTGGGACAGCTTTTTGCAATGATACTCTCATTCAATTAGTTAAGTATTTATCAGTATTGTAGAAGAATTCGAATTCAAAGTAATAGGGATTGAAATGTTTCCGTTACCATAGATGTCACATGGAGGTCCGGGAAATGGCTCGCTTTCCGGGGTCGCACCTGTCATGTTCCTCCCACAGGAGTCTCCCCATTTTCCGGACCTCCTTCCGATTGTTTTTAAAAACGGACGCCATTGAAGAGAGATGAACTCAGTTTGTTATAAGACGTACTCAGCTCCTGAATTCTCTTACTGGTGTTAAATGGGGGCTGTTCTCCTCATAGCAAATGGGGTTGGCGGGGAACCGGGAGACTCCCGGGAGAATGAGCTAGGCTAGACTCCAAAAGGAAATAGGCGACCGAGGAGGCTTGCTAGTTCCACCGGGAAAGTGGATCGTTTCCCTGCCAACTCTACTTCTTATAACGTAACGGACCAAGGGTCTCGAAGCTGAGTCTTCAGGATAAGGAGGGTATATAGCAGTACGTAGTATTACAAACCTATGATGGATGCATTAGTGTTGAAGAAGAGTTAGAAAGGATGAGCAGTTTGAAAATACAAAATAGTGAAGTTCGAGTCAAAGGAAATCAGACATGGAATGTATATCGTCTTGAAAATGATCAAGGCATGAATGTCGAATTTTTAAACTACGGAGGGATCATTACGGACTTATCCGTTCCAGATAGAAACGGTAACAAGGAGAATGTTGTACTTGCCTTTAAAAACTATGACGATTATTTAGATAATCCCATCTATTTTGGAGCACTTATCGGCCGTGTTGCTGGGCGCATCAAACAATCTTCTTTCGAACTGAATGGACAAAGTTATCAGCTTGATCGTAATGAAGGAGACAACCACTTACATGGAGGGAAAGACGGTTTCCATTCAAGGATCTGGGAAGTCTCTCCTTATGAGACAGAGGAAGAGGTTGGAGCAAAACTTTCAATTGTCAGTCCAGATGGTGATGGTGGATATCCTGGTCAAGTGAAGGTTGAGGTCACTTATACGCTTACTAACGATAACAAATTTATCATTTCTTATGAGGCAAGTTCGGACCAAACGACTCCTCTAACTTTAACGAATCACATGTATTTTAATCTGAGTGGCAATAACAAAAGAACATTGGAAGATCAGGAACTGATTTTAGACAGTTCGAAAATGGTAGAACTTGATGAGGAGTTAATTCCCACAGGAAAGTGGTTAGACGTTACTAATTCCCCATTTGATTTTCGGGATAAGAAAAAATTAAAAAGTGTATTTACATACGAAACTTCTCAGCAAAAAATAGCTAATGGTGGAATGGACCATTTCTTTAAGTTTGATAAACAACAAGAAGTAGATGTTTACTTGGAAGATCCAAAGTCGGGCAGGACAATGGGTATAGAGACAGAGCAGCCAGGTATTGTTATTTATACGTCTAATAGCTTTCCTGAGGGAATAGAATTAGCTGAGGGAAAACCGAAGAAACATGCAGGTATATGCTTTGAAACGCAAAGTTCTCCAGCTTCCTTGCATGAAGAGGGTTTTCCAAATGTTATCCTCGATAAGGAACAGACTTACTCCAAGCAAACGACTTTTAGATTTGGAATTCAATAAGTTGAATTTAACCATTGACAAAATTCGATTCGTTTGTCATAATCTAACGTAGAATTAAATGGTCCTTTAAGAACAGTCCTGTGAGGCTGGAAAGGTAACGGAATATACATGCGAGACATGTATCTTATACCCCTTTTCTGCCTCTGTGCAGAAAAGGGGTTTTTAAGTACCCTTAACAAAGGACAAAGCCACAGCCGAATGGAGGTCCCCGATCATGAAAGCCAAAGCAACCGTTTTAGATCATGCAGCGATTCGTAGGGCGTTAACTCGAATCTCCCATGAAATTATTGAAAAAAATAAGGGAGTTGAAGACCTGGTCCTTGTCGGGATTAAAACAAGAGGTGTTCCGATCGCTCAACGTCTCAAGGAAAAAATCCAGGAAATAGAGAGTGTTGATATTCCTGGAGGGGAGCTTGACATTACTTTGTATCGGGATGATTTGACTCCGAAGCAAGACCAAGCTGAACCAGAGATCAAAGAAACCAATATTCAGACTGATATTGATGGGAAAAAAGTTATCTTAGTGGATGATGTCCTATACACTGGTCGAACGGTGCGTGCCGCAATGGACGCCTTAATTGATCATGGCAGACCTGCTCAGATTCAACTTGCTGTCCTCGTAGATCGTGGTCACAGGGAGCTTCCGATACGAGCAGATTTTGTTGGTAAAAACGTACCTACTTCTCATGATGAAGTGGTGACCGTGACGCTATCGGAAACTGACCAAGCCGATGAAGTGAGAATCTACGAAAAATAAATTGAGTGGCAACCTTTAAATGAAGTCCCGTGAGACTTAGAAGGTTCGTATGGAAGAAACGTGTACAGAAAACACGTCTACCTCTTTGCGTACCTTTTGAGCGCAAAGAGGTTTTTTTATGTAGAAAAGCGGAGGCGAATGTTTAGCGACGTACGGACTGGACTGAGCTGGAGGAGATAAAGGAAACACGAAGAACGAAGTGATTCGATGTTGACTTATCGTACAGAGGCGATGGAAGTCACGCTAGTCGCTATGAGCCAGAGCTAGACAAAGAAAAGCGGAGGCGAACGTTCAGCAGGAACAAAAGAACAACAATCATGCCTTTAGGAGGAATTAAGGATGAAACAACATAAAGCAGCCCTTGATGTAAATGAAGTACCAAAAATGCATAAATGGTTGACATTAAGCTTGCAGCACCTGTTCGCCATGTTTGGAGCAACCATTCTCGTTCCATTCTTGACAGGCCTTTCACCAGCGGTCGCGCTCGTATCAAGCGGGTTCGGAACGCTTGCTTATCTATTGATTACGAGAGGAAAGATACCGGCCTATCTCGGATCAAGCTTTGCTTTTATCGCACCTATTATAGAAGTTTCAAAATCGAGTGGAGTTGCCGGAGCCATGGTCGGAAGCTTTTTGACCGGGCTAGTGTACGGTCTTGTCGCTCTTCTTATCTCAATGTTCGGTACTAAATGGTTAATGAAGTTATTACCTCCAATTGTAGTAGGACCTGTAATTATCGTTATAGGTCTCGGCCTTGCATCAACAGCAGTGGACATGGCCATGTACCTTCCAGGCCAAGAAGAAAATGTGTATAGCGGCACGCATCTGATGGTTGCCTTAGTGACATTAGCTATAACTATCATTGCGTCGATCTTCTTCCGAGGGTTCTTCTCGCTAGTACCGATTTTGTTCGGGATTGTCGGAGGTTACATTTTCGCAATGACCCAAGGAATTGTTGACACGAGTGGGATTCAAGAAGAATGGGCAGCCATAACGTCAGCTGGTTCGGTTGGAGGAGTACTTGCTGCGATTTTCCAAGCACCAGACTTTGTTGTACCTTTCGTCGATTTCTCTCCATTTGAAGTCATCAGCTGGGAAATTGCTGCGCTTATGATTCCTTTCGCGCTTGTTACCATTACAGAGCACACTGGAGATCAGATGGTGCTTTCAAAAGTGGTAGGTAAAAACTTCTTAAAAGAACCAGGACTAAATCGATCGATTCTAGGGGACGGAGTTGCGACGATGATCGCCTCTTTCTTAGGTGGACCACCGAACACAACCTACGGTGAGAATATTGGCGTACTAGCTATAACAAGAGTGTACAGCGTATTTGTCATCGGTGGAGCGGCAGTGATCGCCATCGTGTTCGGTTTTGTCGGCATGATTACCGCAGTCATTAGTTCGATTCCTACAGCGGTAATGGGCGGAGTTTCCATCCTCCTTTTCGGAATTATCGCTTCCAGCGGGCTGCGTATGCTTATAGATAACCAAATTGACTTTGGCGAAAAACGAAACTTAATTATATCATCAGTTATCCTTGTCATTGGAGTTGGAGGAGCGTTCGTCCAAGTAAATGAAGATATTCAAATTGCAGGCATGGCGCTTGCTGCAATTATCGGTGTCCTTCTGAACCTAATCCTTCCTGGAAAAGAAAAAGGCGAAGGAAACGGAAAGATGTTCGAAGCACCAAAAGAAGAAACAGAAAAACAACAAAGAAAAAATGGAGTCGCATAGCGAAACCAGCACACGTTTTAAATGAGTCCAGTGAGGCTCACAAAGGTGTACTAGGGTTTGGCTCGCTTGTCATGCGAGCAAAGCACCCCCAGCACACCTGGGGGTGCTTTTTTCATACCTGGCACCGAGATTAAGGAAGAGACTACCAGGTAACGAATGTGAAGAGTGGCGTACCTGAGACCACAAAAAGGAGAGATGAACATGAATTTGATCAGCTCGAGAAAACAATTACTTTCCATGAAGCATTTATCAAACGAAGATATTCACCAGTTGTTTTCCATGGTTAAGGAAATAGAAAAAGGCAATGGACCTTCACCTTTGCAAAGCCGCTTTGCTGCAAATTTATTCCTTGAACCAAGTACAAGGACTAAGAGCAGTTTCCATATTGCGGAGAAGAGACTTGGAATGGAGGTTCTCCATTTAGATGGCATGGATTCAAGCATTACAAAAGGGGAAAGCCTCTACGATACATTAAAAACTCTTGAAGCCATTGGTGTTGAGCTGGCAGTTGTTCGCCAATCAGAAGTCGGTTTGCTGAACAGCTGTGCGGAAGAACTGAATCTCTCTCTTATTAATGCAGGAGATGGTTGTGGAGAACACCCCACTCAATCCCTGCTTGATTTATACACGATCCATGAGCACTTTACTAGTTTTCAAGGTTTGAATGTAGCGATTGCTGGAGACTTAAAGCATAGCCGGGTTGCCAGATCAAATGCTCATGCCTTGAAACAGTTAGGAGTAAATGTATCTTTTGTCACAAAGCCAGAGTGGCAGGATCACTCTCTCACGACTAATTACATAACGATGGACGAGGCAGTCGATCGTTGTGATGTGTTGATGCTGTTACGGATTCAGCATGAAAGACACGATCAAACGATGTCATCCACGTCCTATTTGGAACAATTCGGACTAACAAAGGAACGTGAAGCTCGCATGAAAGATCATGCTATTATTCTTCATCCTGCACCAGTCAACCGTGGAGTGGAGATAGATAGTGAATTGGTTGAATCTAGTAAATCGAGGATCTTCAGGCAAATGACCAACGGTGTGACAGTGAGAATGGCCGTTATCCAAGCCCTTATGAAAGGAGAGCTTTAAATGAGTAGAAAAATTATCAACGCTAAGCGAATTGTAAACGGATCTTATGAGAAATGTGAGGTACTGATTTCACAAGGTAAAATTTCTATGGTTGCAGATACAATTGATCAACAAGCAGATCACACGATCGATGCAAAAGGTCAACTGCTTCTGCCAGGATTGGTGGATGTCCATGTTCACTTAAGAGAGCCAGGTGGAGAAGCGAAAGAAACCATCGAAACCGGAACGAAAGCCGCTGCAAAAGGAGGTTTTACAACCGTATGTGCCATGCCTAACACACGCCCGGTTCCAGACTCCCCTGAAACTTTAACAGCACTATTCGAAAAAATTAATATAGATGCAAGCGTACGAGTTCTTCCTTACGCATCGATCACCACTAGGCAGCTTGGAAAAGAGATTGTCGACATGGAAACTTTAAGTAATCTTGGAGCATTTGCTTTTACAGATGACGGGGTCGGTGTACAAACGGCAGGAAAAATGTTCGAAGCCATGAAGCAGGCAAGTCGGTTAAATAAAGCGATTGTAGCTCATTGTGAAGACAATTCACTCGTTTATGGCGGTGTTTCACACCAGGGAGAAGTCAGTGAGCGTCTGGACCTGCCTGGAATTCCGAATATCGCAGAATCCGTACAAATTGCTCGTGACGTGCTTTTAGCTGAAGCAGCAGACTGCCATTACCATGTCTGTCACGTTTCTACAAAAGAATCTGTCAGAGTCATCAGAGACGCAAAGCGTGTTGGAATCAAAGTAACCGCTGAAGTTACACCGCATCATATTTTACTCAATGAAACAGATGTCAAAGAAGACAATGCACTCTTCAAAATGAATCCACCGCTTCGTTCAAAAGAAGATCAAAAAGCGTTAATAGAAGGCTTGCATGATGGGACAATCGATTTTATTGCGACAGACCATGCACCACATACTGAGGAAGAAAAGCAGCAAGGGTTCCGATATTCTCCTTTTGGAATTACAGGTCTTGAAACAGCTTTTCCGCTTTTATATACCCATATGGTTGAAACTGGATTGGCTACAGTGAAAGACTTAGTAGAATGGCTGACAGTCAAGCCTGCAGAGACCTTTTCACTCCCTTATGGTCGTTTGGAAGAAGGAGTACCAGCTGATTTGACCATTGTAGACTTAGATTCAGAAAAAGAAGTAGATAGACATCAATTGGTTTCAAAAGGGAAGAACAGCCCTTTCCATGGCTGGAAATTAAAAGGATGGCCAGTTATAACACTAGTAAATGGAGAAATCGTATTTGAGGAGGCTAAATATGAAACAGCTCGTTCTTGAGGATGGTACGGTGTTTAAAGGAGAAGGATTTGGAAGTGACCGGGAAACGATTGGAGAGGTAGTATTCAATACAGGGATGACAGGGTATCAAGAAGTTATTTCTGATCCTTCTTACTGTGGCCAGCTCGTAACCTTCACTTATCCATTGGTCGGAAATTATGGGATTAATCGTGATGATTTTGAAACGGTCAACCCTGCTATTTTAGGTGTCATTGTAAAAGAGCATTGCGAGTTTCCTTCTAACTTTAGAAATGAGGAAACACTGGACTCTTTTCTTAAAGCTAAAAAAATCCCTGGAATTAGCGGGATTGATACAAGAAAGCTAACCAAAATCATTCGTGAGTATGGAACGATGAAAGCGATGATAACTTCTGTCGATCGTTCTGTAGAGGAAGTGCTGAGAATCCTTGAGGATACTCCTCTGGCAACCGATCAAGTAAAGCAAGTGTCAACGGTTAAGCCTTATGTTGTACCCGGACGCGGATACCGCATCGTCCTTGTAGATTACGGCATGAAACATGGCATTTTACGAGAGTTTACGAAAAGAAATTGTCACGTGACCGTCGTACCTTATAATACGTCTGCAGAAGAAATTGAACGTTTGAAACCAGATGGAGTCATGCTCTCTAATGGCCCAGGAGATCCCAAAAGTGTACCAGAAGCGATTCAAACTATCCGTGACCTGATCGGTGTAATTCCGGTGTTCGGTATTTGCCTCGGTCACCAGCTAATAGCTCTTGCTGCCGGTGCAGATACATCTAAAATGAAATTCGGACATAGAGGGGCTAACCAGCCTGTGAAGGATCTACGGACTGGAAGAACTTTTATTACTTCTCAAAATCACGGTTATGCCGTTGATCCAGAATCCCTAGAATCTACTAAACTGCGACTTACTCAATTTTCGTTGAACGACGAAACAGTTGAAGGGCTTGAACATTTACGGCACCCTGTGTTCTCCGTTCAGTATCACCCAGAGAGCTCACCTGGACCTGAAGATACCTCACATCTATTTGATGAATTTTTAAAGCGTATTAAAGATACACAAGGAACGAAGAAGGAGGACTCCACATGCCAAAGCGTACAGATATAAAGAAAATTCTAGTAATCGGATCAGGACCGATCGTCATCGGACAGGCAGCGGAATTTGATTATTCCGGTACTCAAGCTTGCCAATCTTTAAAAGAAGAAGGCTACGAGGTTATTTTAGCTAACTCAAACCCAGCAACGATCATGACGGATCATACGTTTGCTGATCAGGTCTATATGGAGCCGCTCACGCTTGATTTCATGAGTAAAATCATTCGCAAAGAAAAGCCAGATGCGATTCTACCTACACTAGGAGGCCAGACAGGACTAAACATGGCAGTAGAGCTTAGTGAATCAGGTATTCTCGAGCAATACAAGGTGGAACTCCTTGGTACTCCTCTCGATGCGATTGAACAAGCGGAAGATCGTGAAAAATTCCGCGCTCTCATGCATCAAATGAATCAGCCAGTTCCCGAAAGTGAAATCGTCAGCTCAGTGGATGAGGCGGTTAACTTCGCTGAAGACATCGGTTATCCGGTGATCGTCCGTCCAGCTTATACGATGGGGGGAGCTGGCGGAGGCATGTGTGACAACGAAGCTGAACTGAGAGAAACAGCTCGAAACGGATTGTCAATGTCACCAGTCAGCCAGTGTTTGATCGAGAAAAATATTGCTGGCTTTAAAGAGATCGAATATGAAGTCATGCGTGATAGCAACGATAACAAAATTGTCGTTTGTAACATGGAAAACTTTGACCCAGTCGGTATCCATACAGGGGACTCCATTGTTGTCGCTCCATCCCAGACGCTTAGTGACAGGGAATATCAAATGCTTCGAAATGCCTCGTTAGACATTATCGGTGCATTAAATATTGAAGGCGGCTGTAATGTTCAGCTTGCTCTTGACCCGCACAGCTTTCAGTACTACATCATCGAGGTAAACCCAAGGGTCAGTCGTTCCTCTGCTTTAGCCTCCAAGGCAACCGGCTATCCGATTGCTAAACTGGCTGCGAAAATTGCAATTGGCATGACGCTCGATGAAATTAAAAATCCAATCACTGGAACGACTTACGCATGCTTCGAACCGGCTTTAGATTATGTGGTAACAAAGATTCCCCGTTGGCCATTTGATAAATTCGCCAAAGGAAATCGCAGACTTGGTACACAAATGAAGGCGACAGGTGAAGTCATGTCGATCGGCCGTACACTTGAAGAGTCGTTGTTAAAAGGGGTTCGCTCTCTTGAAGGTGTGACAGAAGACCTTTACCTTCCATCGCTTCTCAACTTATCTGATGAAGAACTGCAAATAAGAATGAAGAAGGCGGATGATGAACGAATTTTCGTACTGGCTGAAGCATTAAGAAGAAAATATACGCTTGAAGCCATTCATGAAATCACTGGCATCGACTACTTCTTCCTTTTCAAAATGAACCGAATTATAGATCTTGAAGAGTCGCTTATGAAAGATGGGCTCACTACAGATCTCTTAGAAAAGGTGAAAAGAGTCGGTTTTTCCGATCAACAAATCGCAAGAGTGACAGATAAAACGATTGAAGAAGTGCTTGAGATACGCCGAGAGCATAATATCCGCCCTGTCTACAAGATGGTGGATACGTGTGCAGGAGAGTTCGCTTCAGAGACACCATACTTTTATAGCAGCTATGAAGAAGAAAATGAATCCGTTCAGTCTGCGAATAAGAAAGTACTTGTCATCGGTTCGGGTCCAATTCGTATCGGGCAAGGAGTCGAATTTGACTATGCAACTGTCCACTCTGTGCTCGCATTAAAAGAAATGGGCTACGAAGCAATTATCATGAACAATAATCCAGAAACGGTTTCTACAGACTTCAGTGTATCAGACAAGCTTTACTTTGAACCTCTCACGCTAGAAGACGTCATGAATGTCATTGACCTGGAACAGCCGGAAGGCGTGATTGTACAGTTTGGCGGTCAGACTGCGATTAACCTTGTGGAAGATTTGAGCCGTCAAGGTGTGCAAATTCTAGGAACAACTATGGATGCAATCAATCAGACAGAAGACCGTGATTTGTTTGAACAATTACTGAATAAACTCGAAATCGCCAAGCCAGGTGGGGAAAGTGTAACGAGTGAAGAAGAAGCTTTTGCTGCTGCTGAAAAAGTTGGATATCCGGTTGTCGTCCGTCCATCTTATGTACTTGGTGGGCGAGCGATGGCGATTGTGTATTCTGAAGCTGAACTAGAATCGTATTTAGAAAACAATGTAACGGTCCATAACGGACATCCGATCCTAGTCGATAAGTATATGACTGGCATGGAGATTGAAGTAGATGCGATCTCAGATGGTGAAGATGTCTTCATCCCTGGAATTATGGAGCACATCGAACGTGCTGGGGTGCACTCAGGAGATTCAATGGCTGTTTATCCTACTCAGCGCTTATCTCAAGAGCTTGAGCAACAGTGCATTGATGCTACGACGAAGATTGCTCGAGAACTGAACATGAAAGGATTAATCAACATTCAGTTTGTCGTTTATAAAGGAACAGCTTATGTACTTGAGGTAAATCCACGTGCTAGCCGTACAGTTCCATTTTTGAGTAAAATTACTGGCGTACCAATGGCAAGGCTCGCTACCTACGTTATCCTAGGCAATCGTTTGAAAGAATATGGATATTCATCAGGGGTAGCCCAAAAACCGAATGGCGTTTACGTAAAAGTTCCTGTCTTCTCTTTTGAAAAACTGCGCAGCGTTGATACGACGCTCGGACCAGAGATGAAGTCCACAGGAGAAGTAATTGGATATGACGAAACGCTAGAAAAAGCCTTATACAAAGGAATGACGTCTGCAGGACTGAAGATCCCTACTCATGGATCTGTTCTTTTGACAGTGGCTGACAAAGATAAAAATGAAATGCTTTCGATTGCAGAAACATTCTACGAACTAGGCTTCCAGCTATTCGCAACAGAGGGGACGGCATCGGTTATCGAAGAAGCAAACATACCAGTTGAAGCAGTAGGAAAAGTCGGTTCTACTCAGCGAGATGTGATCGATCTAATTCAGAATGGTGATGTCCAAGTGGTAGTCAACACGCTTAATAAAGGAATGAGAGCAAGATCGGACGGTTTCCGCATCAGAAGAGAAGCCGTGGAGCACGGCATTGCCTGCTTAACGAGCCTTGATACGGCACGAACCATTGTAGACGTCATTAATGCGATGTCCTTTAGCGCCCGTGCTATTACACCAGTGGAAAGGGTGACGTCATGAGACGTGAATGGATGACGATCATCGAACACCAAGAAATTGCAAGACAAACTTACCGTCTCGTCCTTAAGGGCGAGATGGTCGGTGACGTGTCAGAGCCAGGCCAATTCGTGCACATTCAAGTAAGTAAAGAATATTATTTGCGCCGTCCGGTTTCCATCTCTAATATTGACATGGAAAATAAAACGATGACTCTTCTTTACAAAGTAATGGGAAAAGGTACAGATGCAATGACAGAAAAGAAAGTCGCTGAGAAAGTTGATGTCCTTGGACCCGGTGGGCAAGGGTTTCCTATCGATAAGATCAACACAAAGAAAGCTTTACTTGTTGGAGGAGGCATTGGAGTGCCTCCCCTATATTATTTAGCAAAGCAGCTTGAGAAAAAAGGTGTACAAGTAACGAGTATTCTTGGATTCCAATCTGCTGAACAAGCTTTTCTAACTGATGAATTCGAAGCACTTGGAGACGTATATGTGACTACAAATGATGGCACCTTAGGTCATCAAGGACTAGTGACAGATCTTTTTCCTTATGTAAAAGGAAGCTTTGATACGTACTTTACTTGTGGTCCGACTGTAATGTTAAAAGCAGTAACAAGTGAGCTTACAGGTGTTCCAGGCTATATTTCAATGGAAGAACGTATGGGCTGTGGAATAGGTGCATGCTTTGCTTGTGTGGTCCCTTCGAATGATGAAAAGGGGTATAGAAGGATCTGTTGTGATGGTCCTGTCTTTGATGCGAAGGAGGTCGTGCTTTCATGAATCTCCATCAGACATTACCGGGTCTACATTTAAAAAACCCGATCATGCCCGCTTCTGGATGCTTCGGCTTTGGGAAAGAGTTCGCACAGTTTTATAACTTGTCCGACCTTGGCGCTGTTATTATGAAAGCTGCTACAGGTGAAAAGCGGTTTGGAAATGGTACTCCAAGGGTTGCTGAAACTTCAAGCGGCATGCTGAATGCGATCGGATTGCAGAACCCTGGCGTAGACTCAATCATTAAGAACGAGGTTCCGTTTTTACAAGAATACGACATGCCGATTATGGCTAATGTAGCTGGAAGCACCGTGGAAGAGTATGTGCAAGTAGCCGAAAAGATTTCTCATCACGTGAATGCTCTTGAATTAAACATCTCCTGTCCTAATGTAAAAGAGGGAGGCGTGCAGTTTGGTACGGATCCTCTACTGGCTGAAGAGGTAACCAGAAAAGTTGTAGAGGCAAGTGTCGTTCCTGTCTATGTAAAGCTATCACCAAATGTCACGGATATCGTATCGATGGCAAAAGCCGTTCAGGCAGGAGGTGCACATGGGTTGACGATGATCAATACCTTGACAGGCATGCGTATCGATCCTGCTACGAGAAAACCGATTATTTCAAACCATACAGGCGGATTATCAGGAGCTGCGATCAAGCCTATAGCTATTCGTATGATTTATCAGGTGTACAGGGAGATCGACCTGCCGATCATAGGAATGGGTGGTATTGAAACAGCAGAGGATGTCATTGAATTCTTGCTTGCCGGGGCAAGTGCTGTAGCAATCGGAAGCGCTAATTTCAAAAATCCTATAATCTGTAAAGAGATTATTGATGAATTACCTGTGACTCTGAAAAAATTCGGCTTCCAATCTTTAAAGGGAGCTATTGGAGGTGCGCACCATGAAACGTCTCGAGCCGGTGTATTTCGCGCTTGATTTTGAAACAGGACAAGAAGCAATGGAATTTCTGGAAAACCATCATCTATGTGGTATTCCAGTTAAAGTAGGAATGGAACTCTTTTACCGCGAAGGTCCCGGAATGATCCACCAGTTAAAAGAAGCGGGCCACTCCATCTTTCTTGATTTGAAGTTGCATGACATCCCAGAAACAGTAAGGCGCACGATGCTTAATCTCGCCAAGTTGAACGTCGATGTTGTTAACGTCCATGCTCAAGGAGGCGGAACGATGATGGAAGCCGCAAGAAGAGGGCTTGAGGAAGGATCACCAGAGGAGCGTCCTTTACTATTAGCTGTAACGATGCTCACCTCGACAGATCAAACGATGATTGAAAAAGAACTTTTACTTGATCGCCCATTAATAGAGGTTGTCGAGCATTATGGCGAGCTTGCAGAGATAAACGGAGTAGACGGCGTGGTCTGCTCTGTTGAAGAGTCACAAATGATCAAAGAATACACAAACCTTTATGCTTTGACTCCCGGCATAAGACTTGAAGGTGGCATTAAGCATGACCAAAAGCGTGTCGCTACCCCTGCAGTCGCGATGGAGAAGGGGAGTGATTCCATCGTTGTAGGACGGGCAATCAGGGAAGCCGACGATCCTCATGCCGTCTACCAACAAATCAAGGAGGAATTTCACGGTGACTTCCAACATCATTCAAGACTTAATTAAAATCGGTGCAGTAAAAATTGAAACAGAGGACTTGTTTACGTGGACATCAGGTTTACGCTCTCCTATTTACTGTGATAATCGGCTGACAATGTCTTATCCTGAGATCCGCCGCCGTATTGCTGATGCATTTGTAGAAAAAATCCAGAAGCTGGAGAAGCCAGTGGATGTGATCGCTGGATGTGCAACAGCAGGGATCCCCCATGCGGCCTGGGTAGCAGAAAAGCTGGACCTGCCAATGGTTTACGTACGTTCATCAGCAAAAAAACATGGAAAAGGCAATCAGATTGAAGGAAAGATCGAAGCTGGGCAGCGTGTGGTAATCATTGAGGATCTAGTCTCCACTGGGAAGTCCTCGATACAAGCAGCTGAAGCCTTAAAAACAGAAGGTGTTGAAGTCGTTGAAGTGTTATCCATCTTTACGTATGGACTTCAAACAGCAAAGGATGCCTTCAATGAAAAAGGGTTGACCTATCACTCAATCGCAAGCTATGAAGAGCTTTTGGAACAGCTAGTAAACGACAGCCTAATGAATGAAAATGAGAGAGAACGTATGGCGCAATGGCGTAATGACCCTTACATCTTTACAAACTCTTAAACTGCCGGACAGTTGCTATTTAAAGCCCTTACTTGTACGATGGAATCATCAGAAAGTATTGGTGATGTCGATGACAATGAAATCCAAAAAACATTCCTTTTTTATTTTAATGAATGCCTCCCTGGGACTTTTAACTTGTTTTGTTTATTTATACACATGGGTGGCTTTCTCTTTCATGGAGTCGATGTGGTCATGGGAACCGCTTCTCAGTTTAGTCGGCTCGCTAACTCTATTCATATTGTGGAATGTTTACATGTTAAGGAATGAAAGAAATAGGTATTGGGCTCAAGCCGTTTTTTCCTATCTTGGGTCAATCGCTATTTTCGCTTACTTTTTAACGTAGTTATGTGAAACCGTAATGGAGATCTCCATTACGGTTTTTCTCATTTGTATTGTTATTCGATGCAGGGTTTCCTGGATTTATAACGAACTACACAGATATAAATGTAAAAAAGGAGTGATGTAATGGTTGATTTGAATAAAGAAATCGTTACGCTTCCAGCTTATCGTGCAATCGGGCTGAAGTGGGATGGGCCTTATGAGGAGGTACCAGAGTTAAAGAAAATCATCGATAGAATGAGTCAGAAAATAGATGAGGTTGACGCCATCGAACCTGATATCCAACTAGGATTATCTTATCATCTGCGTCCTGATGGATTCGTCCATTATTCAAGTTATGAAGTGGATGAAGATCATCCAATCCCTGAAGGAATGGTAGACATTAAAATTCCCGAATTGACTTACTTGAAGGTTCACCATCGTAAAAATCAAAATATCGGAGAAACCTACGACAAAATCTATCAATGGATTATGGAATGTGATTATAAGCCTTATGAAGAAGCTGGTAAAACCTATTACGATCCGCTTCCGATTAAGCATGAACGCTACCCAGAAGAACGTGAATTTGATAATCCACACTTTGATATATTAATTCCAATAATAAAAAAAGATCAACAAAGCTGATGACTCACTGGGTCTTCAGTTTTTTATATTAAAGGCTTGTACATTGATTTATTGTAGTACTAGACTTTTCCAATAGTTGATATAATAGGGAAAGGAAGGAGGCAGAAGCGTTGGACAACTTTAGGCTGGCTCTTTTATTACCTGCACTATTCGTATTTGTGTTCGTAAATCACCCAAATTTTATTGACCGAACAAATGAGCAGGCTACTAGTTTTACATTTTATTCTTCAGATATCGTTATGTCTGATCATAAAGCTCCTTACCTTCATCTATTTGTTACAAAGGAAAAGGACGGGCCGTCTTTATCGCTTACTGCTCTGTTCCTCCTACTCTTATTAAAAGAAAAGTACAATCGAAAACCTCCAATTCGCCTAAATGTCTATCTTGCGTCTCAGGGGTTTATGATTCAAAGAAAATTCCACTCAAACTATTTATGACTTTCCTCATTACACATGCATCAAGATAACGAACAAAATTAGGCTTGTAATGAGGAGATAAAAATTACATGAGAGTTGATAAATTTAAAGATGAGATTGAATCCTACGCCATGTCGATTATAATTCTTTTGGTGCTCGTTGGTGGAATCTACTTATCTGGATGGATCGCAGGTGTCCACTGGGAAGAATACTGGATTGATTTCTCATGGACGATGTTTAATAGTGAGCAGATAAAACAATTGGTAAATATAAAATAAGTGAGGGTGGGGGTTATTTGCCCTTCCCCCACCATTACTATGATTAACGTTAGAAATCAATTGAGTGGAGATGGACATGGATTTTATTCATTTATTGAAAGTAATTGTACTTGGGATGTTTGAAGGCTTGACTGAATTTGCCCCGGTTTCCTCGACGGGGCATATGATTCTTGTAGATGAGATGTGGCTGCATTCCAGTGAATTTTTGGGAGAATCCGTGGCAAATACATTCAAGGTTGTTGTCCAGCTTGGATCAATCTTAGCCGTAGTCGTCCTATTCAAAGATCGTTTTGCTTCATTACTTGGATTTAAGGAAGGTGAAGCAAGAGTAAAGCTGAAACTAGGTCAAGTCCTAGTCGGTTTACTCCCCGCAACGATACTTGGGATAGCTTTAGAAGACTATATTGACGGATATTTATTTACCGTAGAAACTGTTATGATTGGTTTGGCTCTTGGAGCTGTCTTGATGATTGTTGCAGACTTTATATCCCCCAAAGCTCCAATAGCACAAACTGTCGATCAAATGACTTACCAACAAGCGTTTCTTATCGGTTTAGTTCAATGTTTTTCTTTATGGCCAGGTTTCTCACGTTCTGGTTCAACGATTTCAGCAGGTGTTATGTTTGGCATGAGTCATCGCTCTGCTGCTGATTTCACCTTTATTATGGCTGTTCCAATTATGCTTGGGGCAAGCTGCTTGTCTCTTTACAAGAATATTGAATTTTTTTCACTGAACGCACTTCCACTGTTTGCTGCTGGATTCATAAGTGCGTTTATCTTTGCTTTTCTTTCGATTCAGTTTTTTTTGAGGCTCATCAATAAGATCAAGCTTATTCCTTTTGCGATTTACCGATTAATCTTAGTAGGCGTGATCTATATGCTCTATGTTTAGCTTAGAATACACACAAAAACTTCTAGCAACGATTGGAAAAAATCCGTATAAGGAAAAAAGCCGTGACCTTAGGAGTCACGGCTTTTTTCCTTAGCTAGTTTTTTAATCTCTTAACATAAGATGATTCAGGTGTGACAAACAAAGTTTGTTGATGATCATAAATAACATATCCTGGTTTCGCACCCGATGGCTTCTTCACATGTTTGATCTGCGTGTAATCGACAGGCACGGTGGAAGATTGACTAGATTTACTAAAATTGGCTGCCAATTGAGCTGCCTCAAATAGTGTATCTTCAGAAGGGTTTTCATCCCGTATCACGACGTGAGACCCTGGGATGTCTTTCGCGTGCAGCCAAATATCCGATTTGTTGGCCATCCGATTTGTCAGGTATTCATTTTGCTTATTATTTCGTCCTACAAAAATGGGCGTACCATCACTCGACACAAAGCTTTCAGGTGCCGGCTTTGAAGGTTTGTTTTTCTTTTTATTCGATGGAGAAGGTTTCTTCTTTAAATAACCCTGTTCACGCAGCTCTTCTCTAATTTCTTCAATATCTTGCTCGCGAGCAGATTCAACTTGCTGAATAAGCCTTTCAAAATATGAAATCTCATCTTCTGCTTTTTTAATTTCCTGTTGGACCACTTGCTTTGATTTTTTCAGCTTTTGATAGATTTGGAAATAGCTTTGAGCATTTTCACTTGGAGTTTTATTCGGATTCAGTTCAATCGTTCTTTCCGCTTGGTCAGGATCGTAATAATCAATGACCGTTACTTCGCTATCTCCGTTTTTGACCATATGCATATGAGCGGTCAAAAGTTCGCCAAGTCGCTGATACTCTTCGGCTGATTCTGATTTTTTCAGTGTGTGGTGATGCTTCTTGATTTTCCGAACATTTTTATCTTTTTCGTTTTTCAAAAGACGGTAGAGATCTCCGGCTTGCTGTTTGACACGATCTCGTTCTGCTTTTCCTGAGTAGTAGGCGTCTAGCATAGCACTGACGCTATCAAATTCCTCTGCTTCATCAGAAAAACCATGGAGCGGCAGAACATGAAACTGTTCTCGATCTCCAAAATGTACCTGTGGTTGATAATCGTGGTTTAAGATTCGCTCCCGTACTTGATCATAAGCCTTTTTATAAGCTTCAGGCCCTCCAAGGTTGGCTTGATAAGCAATTTCTTTTGTGATCATTGGGGAGAATCCCATAACCACACCAAGGATTTGTTTATCCATCTTGCCAGCATTAAAATCCAGTTTTTTTATCAGTGATTTTGGTTCCAAATCTATTGGGCTTATTTTTCCTTGTTCTGGCGGGAGTTTGTATGGCTGTCCTGGCATAATCGTTCGATGCCGGTTTTGAGAAGGGGGCAAATGTTTGATGCTGTCTAAAATATGCCCCTGTTCTTCATCAATCAGAAGGATATTAGAATGTTTTCCCATGACCTCGATAATTAACGTTTTAACCGTTTCGTCTCCGATTTCATTCCTGCTCCGTATATGGAACTTGACGATTCGTTCCATTTCCACTTGTTCAATATTCTCAATGAACCCCCCGACAAGATGTTTACGCAGGAGCATACAGAGCATAGGAGGCTCTTTCGGATTAGAATATTGGTCTTCGGTTAAATGAAAACGCGCATAACTCGAATGTGCAGATAGTAAAAGGGTGTGATTTTTTCTTTGTGCCCTTACTGTGAAAATCAGTTCCGTATCAGTAGGCTGATAAATTTTCATAACTCTTCCGGACTGAATTGTTTCGTTTAATTCGTTCGTAATCGCTCTAGTTACAATTCCATCAAAAGACATAGCGTTCACCTCTCTAAGATTTCAGTATAGCATGATTTTCTTCTGAATCTCTAAATATATGATTTAATATAGTCAATGATTCGCATTACGTTTGAGTATTTTGGTAAAATTAGATAGGAGATTCTAATAGATAGTTGGATGTGATGATATATGGTCAAAAGTATGACAGGTTATGGGAAAAAGAGTATTGAAGTCGGAGAAACTCGCCTTCATGTGGAAATTCGTTCTGTTAACCACCGTTATTTGGACATTTCTGCAAAACTGCCGCGGAATCTATTGTTCATAGAAGAAAAATTAAAACGAAAAATTCGAGAAGTTCTTTCAAGAGGGCGTATTGACTTATTCATAACGGTTGAAGGACAAAGTATATTTGAAAAGAAAGTAGATGTAGACTGGCGGATTTTAGATCAATACTTAGAAAAATTGAAGGGAATCAAGGCTCGGTACGATTTGACTGAACATATATCTATTGATATGGTTACCAAGTTAGAGGATGTGTTCTCGGTGCAAGAGATCGAAGAGAATACAAATGAATTACAGGAAGCACTGACCTCTTCAATGGAGGATGCTTTAAATCGCGTGATTGTAATGAGGAAGGCAGAGGGTGAGCGTCTTAAAAAAGACTTGCTGCAAAGAATTTCAAAAGTAAGCTCATTCTTGGAGAAGCTGGAAGAGCGAAGACCTTGGGTAGTGGAAGAATATAAAGAGCGTATCCGTGCAAGGATCGAAGAATATACCAGAGAAGAAATTCAACTAGATGATACGAGAATTTTACAAGAGGTTGGCATCCTTGCTGAAAAAGGGGACGTGACGGAAGAAATTACTCGCATGCATTCCCACTTATCTCAGTTCTCGCAGATCCTGACGCTGGAAGAACCTATCGGCCGCCGTCTTGATTTTATAGTACAGGAAATGCACAGGGAAGTGAATACGATTGGCTCTAAGTCCAATGATGCAAAGCTGACCGAGTGGGTCGTAGATTTAAAGAATGAAATCGAGAAAATGAAAGAACAAGTCCAAAATGTTGAATAACAATTGTGTTTACCGCTAGTTTTTTCATATAATAGAGGTAGTCATTTTTAGGTTTCGCACGAAGAAGGAGGAGACAGCTTTGAGTTTAAAATTAATTAATATCGGCTTTGGTAATGTGGTTTCAGCAAACCGGATTATTTCGATCGTTTCTCCGGAGTCCGCTCCAATCAAACGTATCATTACCGTTGCACGTGACAATAATAAATTAGTAGATGCTACATACGGACGCCGTACCCGTGCGGTCATCGTGACAGACAGTGACCATGTCGTTTTATCCGCTGTTCAACCTGAGACAGTCGGTCAGCGCGTAATCAATAACGACGAGATATCAGACGAGAACTAGGAGGACCTTTGCTGTGATAGATGAGAAAGGAATTTTATTCATTCTTTCCGGACCTTCGGGTGTTGGGAAAGGAACAGTGCGAAAGGCACTTTTTGAACAATCGACAGACTTGCGCTATTCCATATCCATGACGACGCGTGCCCCCCGTGAGGGCGAGGTAGATGGAGTAGATTATTTTTTCAAAAGCCGCGATGAATTTGAAAAATTGATCAGTGAAGGGCAGCTGATCGAACATGCCGAATACGTTGGTAATTATTATGGAACACCAAGGCAGTATGTCGAACAAACCTTGAATGAAGGAAAAGATGTATTCCTTGAGATAGAGGTGCAGGGCGCATTGAAAGTCCGCGAGAACTTCCCTCAGGGCGTTTTTATCTTCTTGATTCCACCTTCTTTGGAAGAATTGAAAGACCGCATTGTCAATCGAGGAACGGAAACAGAAGAAAAAGTGAAAAATCGATTGCTTGCGGCGAAAGAAGAGATCGATATGATGGATGCGTATGATTACGTCGTTGTTAATGATGAAATTAATCATGCCGTGAAAAAGGTACAATCCATCGTTTCAAGTGAACATTGCAAACGTGAACGTGTGGCCAATCAATATAAAAAAGCATTGGAGGAATAAGTTATGATGTTAGAGCCATCTATTGATTCTTTACAAAAGCAGATTAAATCCAAGTACACTCTTGTTACTCTTTCAGCTAGAAGAGCACGTGAACTGAAACAAGGAAGTGCTCCGATGATAGATAATCCAACTTCTCATCAGCAAGTAGGAGTGGCACTTGAGGAAATCCGTGATGGGAAACTGAATTTCACGTATTCCGATGAAATCCAGTCTCGTACTGAAACGACATAATGCATGCAAGAGCCGCGCTATTAATACCTAATTAGCGCGGTTTTTCTTATCAATTGCTCTAAGTTTTAGAAAATTGTTCAAACATATTTCGGGTTCACAACAGAAGGAGTGTGTCGGATGTTAAAAGGAAAAAGAATTGTTTTAGGGGTTTCAGGAGGAATTGCTGCCTATAAAGCAGCTGCCTTGACTAGTAAGTTAGTCCAGTCCGGGGCTCATGTAAAGGTAATTATGACAGAAAGCGCACAAAAATTTGTTGCACCGACTACATTCCAGGCTTTATCAAGACAACCTGTTTACACAGATACGTTCGACGAACAGGATCCCTCCCAAATTCAACATATCGATGTCGCCGACTGGGCTGACTTGATTTTGCTTGCACCCGCGACCGCCAATGTCATTGGTAAACTTACCGGAGGTATAGCTGACGACATGCTGACCACTACACTCCTGGCAACAGAGGCTCCTGTTTATTTAGCGCCGGCCATGAATGTACATATGTATAGTCATCCTGCTGTCATGCACAATATGAAACAACTGGATGACTGGGGCTTCAAATTCATTGAACCAGGGGAAGGTTACCTTGCATGTGGATACGTAGGGAAAGGACGTTTAGAAGAGCCTGAAACCATTGTAAAGGTATTGGAAGAAGAACAGAAAAAGAAGCAGCTGCTTAAAGGAGTTAAAGTACTGATCACTGCAGGACCTACAAGGGAAAAGATCGATCCTGTGCGTTTTTTTACTAATCCTTCAACAGGAAAGATGGGGTATGCGCTGGCTCGTCAAGCTTCATCGTTAGGAGCTGAAGTGACGTTGGTTTCTGGACCTGTAGGACTATCGACTCCAGCAGGGGTTAGGCGTATTGATGTGACAACAGCAGAAGAGATGTATCATCAAGTGCTTGAGCATTATCCTGCGAGTGAGTTAGTGATTAAATCCGCAGCGGTGGCTGATTACCGCCCAAGAGTGACGTATGATCAAAAGATGAAAAAAACTCCTGGAGAATATGTCGTTGAGATGGAGCGAACAAGAGATATTTTAATGGAACTAGGCGAACGAAAGGAACATCAATACTTAATAGGGTTCGCAGCGGAGACGCAGGATGTAGAGGAGTACGGCAGGCAGAAACTTAAATCGAAAAACCTGGACGCTATAGTAATCAATAACGTATCGGAAGAAGGGGCTGGTTTTGGGGTCGATACCAATGTATCTCTTTGGCTGACGAAGGATGGAGAACAAAAATCTTTTCCACTTATGAGTAAAGATGATCTGGCTAAGAGGATTATTGAGGAAGCTGCCCGTCAGATGAAGGGTGACTATGCGTGAGTATAGCTAATGTAATTGTTGACGTCCCTTCTCAAAATACAAACCGTCCATTTGATTACAGAGTCCCAAAAAAATTCGAAGGGATCGTTCAGCCGGGGGTGCGTGTCATTATTCCATTTGGACCGAGAAAGATTATGGGGTATGTCGTATCACTAGCGGAGAAAACTGACTTTACCAAGGTGAAGAACATCATTGATGTCCTAGACGTTACTCCTGTCCTGACTCATGAACTTCTTCACCTCGGAAAATGGCTTTCTCAACAAACGCTCAGCTTTTATATTTCTTGCCTTCAGGTCATGCTTCCTCAAGTGATGAAAGCAAAGTATCGTAAAGAACTTTGGAAGCTTTCAGAAGAAAAGCTGAATTCAGAGCTTGAGAATGTTTTTGGTGGAAGAGCGGTTATTGATTACGAGGAATTCGAACAAGCCGGGATCAGTTATCATATCCTGCGAAAACATATCGACGAAGGGGAAGTTGATGTTCACTACGAAGTTAAAAGCAGGGAAACTAAAAAGGTTACTCCTATGGTTGAACCGAAAATGGATGAAATAGGACTTGAAGAAGTACTTGTGGACCTTTCATCGAAGGCAAAGAAACAACGGGCAATCGTAGAATTTTTCATGGACCATCAGGAGCCTATGCCAAAGAAACACTTGCTTGAAACTTTATCAACGACTTCTGCATCCTTGAAACCTCTTGTAAAACAAGGAATTATAAGGGAATTTAAACAAGAAGTCTTTAGAGATCCATATGAAAATAGAGAATTTAAACGAACACAACCATTTGAACTTACAGAAGAGCAGGCACTGGCAATTCAGCCAATCTTAAAAACGATAGAAGAAAAGCAGCATGATGTGTTTCTTCTGCATGGAGTGACTGGCAGCGGGAAGACAGAAGTCTATTTGCAATCAATTCAAAGAGTAATCGATGATGGAAAAGAAGCGGTTATGCTCGTGCCAGAGATTGCTTTGACGCCCCAAATGGTTGAACGTTTTAAAGGAAGATTTGGCTCAAATGTTGCGGTTTTGCACAGTGCCCTATCTGCAGGAGAGAAATATGATGAATGGAGAAAAATTCAACGAAAAGAAGTTCAAGTCGTAGTTGGAGCGAGGTCAGCGATTTTTGCACCGTTCACGAAGATCGGACTCATTATTATAGATGAAGAACATGAGACGAGTTATAAACAAGAAGATCGGACACGTTATCATGCACGAGACGTGGCAATTGAAAGAGCAAAGAATCATCAATGTCCTGTTGTTCTCGGCAGTGCAACACCGGCACTAGAAAGCTACGCACGTGCAGTCAAGGGAAATTATCAGCTCCTAACACTTTCAAAACGGATGAATGATGCTGTCATGCCTGAAGTAGAGCTGATAGATATGAGAGAAGAGCTTCATGACGGAAACCGTTCGATGTTTTCTCGTATTTTAATAGAGAAAATAGAGGATCGGCTAACAAAAGGAGAACAAGTGGTGCTCTTCTTAAACAGGCGAGGCTATTCAACCTTCGTCATGTGTCGCGACTGCGGTCACGTTCAGGAATGTCCACACTGTGATATTGCCTTAACTTATCATAAGAATCAAAATCGTTTAAAATGCCACTACTGTTCTCACGAAGAATCGATGCCAACTCAATGTCCAGAATGTGAAAGTAAAACCATCCGTTACTTTGGGACAGGCACACAGAAGGTAGAAGAAGCATTGCAGCAATTGGTTCCGGAAGCAAGAGTATTAAGAATGGACGTAGATACAACTCGAAGGAAGGGAGCCCATGAGCGTCTGCTTACGAAGTTTGGAAACAAAGAAGCTGACATTCTCCTTGGGACCCAAATGATTGCGAAAGGTCTTGATTTTGGTAACGTCACACTTGTCGGCGTGTTAGCTGCGGATGCAATGCTGAATCTCCCGGATTTCCGCGCTTCTGAAAAGACTTTCCAGCTGCTTACCCAAGTCAGCGGAAGAGCAGGGCGCCACGAAAAGCCTGGTGAAGTGATTGTGCAAACGTACACACCTGACCATTACAGTATTGATCTTGCGAGTCAATATGAGTATGAACAATTTTTTGCGGAAGAGATGAAGATCAGAAAGGCATTCAATTACCCGCCATACTATTTTTTGACCTTAATTACGGTCTCTCATCCAAACCAGTTGAAGGTCCAGGAAGTTACCCGGAAGATTGTTCAATTTATGCAGCAGAAGCTTTCCAATCAGTCCTATATTCTAGGGCCAACTCCCTCTGCCCTGACTCGGATCAACAATAGATATCGGTACCAATGCATGGTAAAATACAAGAAGGAACCAGAGCAGCGGAAATTAATTGAACGAATTCTGCATTACTATGAAGATGAAATGAAACAAGAAAACGGATTGCAAATCATTGTAGATTTTCAACCGTACCAGTTGATGTAAGAAAGGAGCTACACATCATGACACGAATTGCATTTATGGGGACACCTGATTTTGCAGTCCCAGTCCTGGACCGCATCGTAGAAGATGGTTACGAAGTGGTCCTAGTCATAACACAGCCTGACCGACCTAAAGGCAGAAAAAAGGTGATGACACCACCTCCTGTAAAAATGGCTGCTGAAAAACATGGTATTCCAGTTTTCCAGCCAGAGAAGATCAAGAACGAGTATGAAGAGGTATTGAAACACGAACCTGATTTAATCGTGACGGCGGCATTCGGACAGATTTTGCCCGAGGCCCTTCTGGAGGCACCTACATATGGATGCATTAACGTCCATGCTTCTTTATTGCCAGAGTTGAGAGGCGGTGCGCCGATTCATTATGCCATCCTTCAAGGGAAGAAGGAGACTGGTGTAACCATTATGTATATGGTTAAGAAATTGGATGCAGGAGACATGCTTGCCAAAGTGACCGTTCCGATTGACGATGAAGATCATGTTGGAACTCTCCACGATAAGCTTTCAGTAGCTGGTGCTGATTTACTGGCTCAAACTCTTCCTAAGTTGCTAAAAGGAGAGATAGAGGCAGAGGAACAGGATCACGGAACGGCAACTTTCGCTTCGAACATTAAACGTGAACAGGAGCTTATTGATTGGTCAAAGGACCAGCAAACGGTTTACAACCATGTTCGTGGATTACATCCATGGCCTGTGGCTTTCACTTTTTGGAAAGG
The DNA here is from genome assembly GCF_002097535.1 of Halobacillus mangrovi. Lineage (GTDB taxonomy): Bacteria > Bacillota > Bacilli > Bacillales > Halobacillaceae > Halobacillus > Halobacillus mangrovi_A. The sequence goes on along the minus strand of NZ_CP020772.1, from coordinate 2,450,892 downwards.
CAAACCACTGAAAATATGGTGGGCCGAGAAAGTAAACGGTACATTTGACGAGCAGCCTGGAACAGTCGTTAGAGTTGACGAAAATGGTTTTCTCGTTCAGACAGGTGATCGAAAAGCTTTAAAAATAGTAGAATTACAGCCATCTGGGAAAAAGAAAATGAATGGGGAATCCTTCATTAATGGGGCTGGGCAATCTCTTTCTGAGGGCGATCGTTTGGGGGAGAACGATGAGTAAATATGTTCTCAGAGAAACGGCCCTTCACCTTCTTACAAGAATCGGTGAACAGGGCGGGTTCAGCCATGTGCTCCTTGACAGAGAAATTAAAAAACAAAACTTGTCCCCTCAAGACGGTGGCTTGCTGACAGAAATCGTATATGGAACACTACAAAGAAGAGATTTGATTGACTATTATCTGCAGCCTTATTTATCGAAGCAGAAAAAATTAAAGCCATGGGTAAAATGGCTCTTATACATGTCTGTCTATCAAATGAAATTTTTGGAGCGTGTTCCTGATCACGCCATTCTTCATGAAGCTGTCGAAATAGCCAAGAAAAAAGGACATAAAGGAATTTCCTCTTTAACTAACGGAGTATTGCGTAATGTACAGAGGAACGAGACGAGAGATTTGAACGAGATTTCTGATCTGATTGAACGTATTGCAGTTGAGACAAGCCATCCTAGGTGGCTGGTTGAACGTTGGATGGAGCAATACGGTGAAGAAGTTACGACAAATATGTGCCGCGCCAATATGCAGCATTTGCCCATGTCTGTCAGGGTGCAGCCGATGAGAATCTCTAGAAGTGCTGCAATAGAGGAACTTGAAAGAGATGGATATGAAGTCGGAGAAAGTATCTTTTCAGAACAAGGTCTCATCGTATCTCAAGGCAATATTTTAAACCATCCATTATTTATGGATGGAAAATTGACTGTTCAGGATCAAAGCTCCATGCTTGTAGCAGAGATGATGAATTTGGAAGAAGGTTTGACTGTCCTGGACGCCTGTAGCGCACCAGGAGGAAAAACAACACATATTGCTGAAAAAATGAATGATACTGGTCAAATTCTTGCGTATGATTTGCATGAAAAAAAGGCTAAAATGGTTAGTAAGAAGGCGGAACAGCTTCAGCTAACTTCAATTGATGCTGCTCAGGCGGATTCAAGAACATTGCAAGACATTCACTCTGGTCAGAGTTTTGATCGAATATTGCTCGATGCTCCATGTTCAGGCTTGGGTGTTCTTAGAGGAAAACCCGATATTAAGTATCATAAAAAAGTAGAAGATATTTTTTCCTTGAGGAAGATACAGGATGATCTACTAGAACATATAGCTCCACTTCTTAAGGAAGATGGCAAATTCATATATAGTACATGTACCGTAGACCAGCATGAAAACGAAGAAGCCATTAAGCATTTCTTAAATAATCATCCAGACTTTTCAATAGATCCAGACTTTGTTTCAGATCTTCCAGAGCCGTTGCAGCAATCGGAAGGGTTGAGTGAGTACGGACTACAGATCTTTCCATATCAATGGGATACGGATGGTTTTTTCCTAACAAGGCTAGTGAAAAAATAAAACACTGCAGTCTTATGAAAAAATTACCTAATTGAGCTCCCTTCCACTGTACATAACGGGAAGGGGGCAACAGAAATGAGGTGAGTCCATGAATGGTTATTTTCTAACAGATCAAGGAAAAGTAAGAAATCATAATGAAGATGCTGGTGGAGTGTTTAAGAATGATGCCGGCCAAATTCTTGCAGTAGTCGCAGACGGCATGGGTGGGCACCGTGCAGGTGATGTGGCAAGTGAACTTGCAATATCCCGGTTACATAAACGATGGCAGGAAACTGAAGCCTTACAATCACCTGAGCAATCAGAACAGTGGGTAAAAGATTCTATTCAATCTGTTAATCTTGAAATTAAAGATTATGCAGAAAGACACGAGGACTGTTACGGAATGGGAACGACTGTGGTCGTTGTTGTATGTACCAAACAATTTTTTACGGTCGCACACATAGGAGACAGCCGCTGTTATATGGCCAATTCCTTTGGATTCAAACAGTTAACGGAAGATCATTCTCTTGTAAACGAACTTGTGCGATCTGGACAGATAACTGAAGAGCAGGCTGAACATCACCCTCGAAAAAATGTACTTCTTAAAGCTTTGGGGACAGAATATGATATCACTGCTGATATTCATACTTTAGCTTTTGAACCGGATGACCGTCTCTTGTTATGTACAGATGGATTAACGAATAAAGTCCGTGATGATGAGCTCTCAGGGCTTTCAGACTACGAAGGTGACTGGTCAGAATTTTGTCAAAAGTTCGTGGATTTAGCCAATGAACGTGGTGGAGAAGACAACATTACTCTTGCCGTGGTGCATTATGACCGTACTGCTGAGAAAGAGGGTGCTGAGTAATGCTGAACGACCGTCTCCTTAGTGAACGTTATCAAATAGGGGAGATGATAGGCGGCGGTGGAATGGCTAACGTCTATTTAGCTCATGACATCATATTAGATCGTAATGTTGCGATCAAAGTTTTGCGACTCGAGCACGGAAACGATGAAGAATTTATTGCGAGGTTTCACAGAGAAGCTCAATCCGCAACAAGCTTGTCTCATCCGAATATTGTCAATATATATGATGTTGGCGAAGAAGACGACATCTACTATATGGTGATGGAGTATGTTGACGGTATGACGTTGAAGCAATATATTCAGCAGCATAGTCCCATTGAAATCTCGGAAGCCGTTGACATTATGAGACAAGTAACTTCAGCTATTTCCCACGCCCATGATAATGAAATCGTCCATAGGGATATTAAGCCACAGAATATCCTGATTGATCACTATGGTCATGTGAAAGTGACTGACTTTGGTATAGCCATGGCACTAAGTGCTACAGCGTTGACTCAGACAAATTCAGTGCTAGGATCTGTTCACTATCTTTCACCTGAGCAGGCTAGAGGCGGAATGGCTACAAAAAAATCTGATGTCTACTCCCTGGGAATCGTTTTCTTTGAATTGTTAACGGGGCGTCTGCCTTTTTCAGGCGAGTCCCCGGTTTCAATTGCTCTAAAACATTTACAGCATGAAACTCCATCCTTGAAGAGGTGGATCAATGATTTACCTCAAAGTGTCGAAAATATTGTATTGAAAGCGACTGCCAAGGATCCATTCCATCGTTATGAATCGGTCTATGATATGGAAGCTGACTTAGAAACGTCTCTAGAACCCGAACGATTAAATGAGCCAGAGTTCCAAGTTCCAGAGGAAGATGAAGACGAAAAGACAAAGGCCATTCCAGTCATAACTCAAGATGCTTACGGCGAACAGCCTGAAGAGAATACTATTATTCACACGAACTCTAGTCCGAGTACGTCCAATACAAAGAAGATCGTTAATGAACGTCCGGACTCGGAAAACAAGAATTCTTCACAGCCCTCAGTTAAGAAGAAAAAGAAAAAACGAAAAGCATGGCCATGGGTGGTCTCCCTATTAGCACTACTTCTTATCGGAGGTCTCATTGCCATTTTCACTATTCCCGGGATCGTCCAACCTGCAAATGTAGAAATGATCGACGTCACAGGAATGGAATATGAAGAAGCTTACAGTCGATTGAACGATCTCAATCTTAATGTGAAGCGGGAGACCATGCATTCGGAAGAGGTTCAGGAGGGCATGGTTGTAAGAACAGATCCTGAAGAGGGACGAATTATTAAAGAAGAATCTGAGGTTACTGTTTATTCTAGTCTTGGAAGAGAGAAAGATGAATTCGAGGATTATACTGGTCAACAATTTGAGCGAGTAGAGCAGGAACTTAAGGATAAAGGATATAATTCAATCCGATCCTACAGAGAGCCAAGCGATCAACCTGAAGGAGAAATCATCACTCAAGTGGCACCAGAGCCTGGGGACAAGGTATTACCAGACCAGATTAGTGTCATTTTTGAGGTTAGCAGCGGCCCGCCTATGGTCGAGGTAGATAATTTGAGAGGGATGACCCAAGAAGAAGCGACGAATTACTTATCCAACAAAAAATTAAAAGTTGATCCAACAGAAAATTATTCACAATCCCCTCAAGGACAAGTGATTTCTCAAGATCCTGAAGCAGGAACTGAGGTTAAAGAAGGTTCTACAGTATCAATAACTGTCTCCTTAGGACCAAAAGAGGAGCCCCCAAGAACAGAAACCGTTACGGTCGAAGTACCTTTTGATGAAGAATCAGAAGAAACAGAACAGGAAGTACTCATCTATGTAGGTGATATGGACAGCGATATATCTGAAGTGAGCAGGAAGGAAACGATTAAAGAAACCACTTCATTTGATATCGAACTGACGATAGAGCCCGGTTCAGAGGCATCGTATAAAGTTCAAAGAGGTGAACAAGTAATTGATGAAGGCACTGTTGAATATTAAGAAGGTAATAGCATGCCGGTAGGGAAAATAATTAAAGCGCTAAGTGGTTTTTATTACGTATGGCATGAAGGCGCAGTTTATCAATGCAGAGGCAGAGGGAATTTTAGAAAGCGTAAAGTCTCACCTCTGGTTGGTGACATGGTTGAATTTAAAGCTGAAAAACAAGATGAAGGCTATATTCTCTCCATAGAAGAAAGAAAAAATGAGTTTGTTCGGCCGCCCATTGCAAACGTTGATCAAGCGCTGATCGTCACATCAGCTATGCATCCAGATTTTAATGCTCTCTTGCTGGATCGCTTCTTAGTACTCGTTGAAGCTAAAAGGATTGAACCATTTATTGTAATTTCAAAAATGGATCAATTAACTGATGAGCAAACAGAAAAGATGAAGGACTATAAGCAAATGTATGAAGCGATTGGTTATCCTGTTATTCTGTCAGCTGTCGATGATGAAGAAGCAATGGATCAAGTTCAATCCCATCTTGCAGGACGGACCACAGTCATTGCTGGTCAGTCCGGTGTTGGAAAGTCATCATTACTAAATTCCATCGATCCTAGGCTAGCGATTGATACGAATGAGATTTCAGAGAGTCTGGGAAGAGGTAAACACACCACAAGACATGTAGAATTGTACGAAATTGCAAGAGGACTTGTTGCCGACACTCCAGGTTTCAGTTCGCTAGAGTTCGGTGATTTGGAAACTGAGCAATTGCCTGAGTGTTTTCCTGAATTTGTCGAAGTTCAGGATGGATGCAAATTCAGAGGCTGCCTTCATAATAAAGAACCAAAGTGTGCCGTTAAAGCAGCTGTGTCTGAAGGGAAGATATCTGGACAGAGATATGAGCACTATTTACAGTTCCTTGAAGAAATACAGAAAAGAAAGCCGAGGTATTAATTATGACTAAAATTGCACCATCCATTCTTGCATCCGACTTTGCCAAACTTGGTGAGGAAATTCAGGATGTTGAGAAAGCAGGAGCCGATTATATCCATGTTGACGTCATGGATGGTCATTTTGTTCCTAACATTACGATTGGTCCATTGATTGTCGATGCGATTCGTCCGAAAACTTCTTTACCGCTGGATGTCCATTTAATGATTGAAAATCCAGACTATTATATTGAAGCTTTTGCAAAAGCAGGTTCAGATATCATCACTGTTCATCAGGAAGCTTGTCCTCATTTGCATCGGACCATCCAATTGATCAAAAGCCATGGAGTAAAAGCTGGAGTGGTGATCAATCCTGCTACCCCTGCTGAAATGATCAAACCGATTTTAGCTGATGTGGATTTAGTTCTTCTTATGACGGTTAATCCTGGGTTTGGTGGACAATCGTTTATTGAATCCGTCGTACCGAAAATTGGTGAAATAGCACAATGGCGAGAAGAGCTTGGGTTATCCTTCGAAATTGAAGTAGATGGCGGCGTAAAAGCAGAAACTGCTTCTGTTTGTGTGGAAGCAGGAGCTGATGTCCTTGTTGCGGGCAGTGCGATTTTCAATCAACCTGATCGTAAAGAGGCTATCGATTTAATTCGAAGATCCTTGTAAAGCAAAGGTCAATATTGCAAAAAAAGCCCAGGGAATTGCATGTGCGGTTCCGTTGGGCTTTTTCTTTAAGTGAGGTGAAAATAACTTGAGTAGAACGGTAGCCATAATTGGAGGAGGACCAAAAACTTTTATTCCGGATTTAACTGCCTACGACAAAGACGGAGTGCTTTGGATTGGAGCAGATCAGGGAGCAGAAGTATTACTTGAAAGAGAATTAATTCCAGATTTCTCTATTGGGGATTTCGATTCTGTCAGTAAAGCTTCTCTAGAAAAAATTAAGGAAAAGTCTGCAGCGTACGAAGTGTATCCAAATGAAAAGGACGAAACAGATCTTGAACTTGCCATTAGGAAAGCACTGAAATGGGAGCCTCAGCATATTCTATTATTCGGAGTAACGGGTGGAAGAATGGATCATTCCCTCGCCAACATCCAGCTTCTTTATCCTTTAATGCAAAAAAATGTTCAGGCCAAAATTATCGATGTACAAAATCAGGTGGAATTAGTTTCTTCAGGGGTGCATACAATTGAAGCGGATGAGCATTATCCTTATCTTTCTTTTCTTCCAATTACACTGGAAGTGAAGAAACTGACGCTCACTGGATTTTATTATCCATTAACTGAGGCTTATCTTCCATATGGTTCGACCTTATGCATATCAAACAGGCTGATTCAAGAAGCAGGTACTTTTTCTTTTGAGTCTGGCATACTCTTAGTAATAAGAAGTAAAGACTTGCCTAATAGAGGATAACGAAGGGCGTTTCGCATTAGCTTTATATATGAGGAGGGGGCTCTTTGAAGTTTTATACGATCAAACTCCCAAGATTTGTCGGGGGTTTAGTACGCGCAGTCATAAGTACTTTTAAAAAAGACTAAGGTGTGTCAGTCAATTAAGACAGATTCCCTAGAACAAGACCCGCATTCGTAAGGCATTTGCCACGATGCGGGTCTTGTTCTTATAAAATAACGAATAGGCATCAATTAAACAACATTTAAATGGTGTCGTACCTATCTTCAATTACCAGCGGTGATTTCCTCTAATATAATTCATAGCGGAACCACTTTGGTATCAAAATTCTAAGGATAAATATGCAAGCATAAAAAAAGCACCCTCCAAGGGGGTGCTTTTTTTAATCGAAGATCATTCTTCGATGAATGTGCTTTGTTAATTATACACGTTGTACTTTACCAGATTTCAATTCACGAGCAGTGACATAAACTTTTTTAGGTTTGCCATCCACTAGGATACGTACTTTTTGTACATTAGCTTTAAATTTACGTTTATTAGCGTTCATTGCGTGTGAACGGTGGTTTCCGGAACGTGTACCTTTACCAGAAATTACGCTTCTGCGTGCCATATGAAAATCCCTCCTGTTACTTACATAAATCATCAGATACTTAGTAACTGTATCATATCAAATGTATGTTTGCAATATAGCAGCTGAAATTATATCAAGAATTTTCTCTTGACAGATACTATGAATTGATACAAAGTATAGTAGGGGTAACAGTCTCATTTTCTGTACGTAATCATAGCGTTTTCATCCCTTTCATTGTGTTATAATAAGGGATAGAAGATGAGCAGTATAAAGGAGGATATATATGTCCGTTGATTTGAATAATAAATATGGTCATATTACCATCAGTAATGAAGTCATCTCCACCATTGCAGGGGGAGCAGCAGTTGAGTGCTATGGAATCGTGGGCATGGCTTCAAAAAATCAAATTCGTGATGGATTTACAGAAATGCTTCGCAAAGAAAACTTCTCGAAAGGTGTCGTAGTCAGACAGGAAGACGATAACCTTCATATAGACATGTATATCATTGTAAGCTATGGTACAAAAATATCTGAAGTTGCACACAACGTACAATCACAGGTCAAATATACACTCAATAAAACAGTTGGTTTATCCGTAGATTCTGTGAACATTTTCATACAGGGTGTTCGGGTAACGAGCGATTAGGTAAGCGGTGCAGTCAAAGGAGGAAGTAAGCGTGACGTTACAAAAGCTAGACGGCAAAACATTAGCCGAAATGATCTTACAGGGAGCTCATCATTTGAATAAAAATTCTCAAATGATTGACGCTCTCAATGTATTCCCCGTTCCAGATGGAGATACAGGAACCAACATGAATTTATCAATGACTTCAGGCGCGGAAGAAGTAAAAGCTGTTGATCAGAATCATGCTGGTGACGTCTCTAAAGCGCTAGCCAAAGGATTATTGATGGGAGCACGCGGGAACTCCGGCGTTATTCTTTCGCAATTATTCAGAGGATTCTCAAGAGCTATTGAAGCCAAAGAGGTTCTTACAACTAAGGATTTTTCTGATGCATTGCAGGGGGGAGTTGAAACAGCTTATAAAGCTGTGATGAAACCGGTCGAAGGCACGATATTGACCGTTGCCAAAGACTCTGCTGAAGCATCTGTATCATTAGCCGCAAAAGAAAGTGATTTCTTGGCATTCATTGAAGGTGTTGTTGAAGAGGCAAAATCTTCCCTAAAACGGACTCCAGAGCTTCTGCCAGTATTAAAAGAGGTCGGAGTTGTTGATAGTGGAGGGCAAGGACTCTTAACCATTTATGAAGGAATGTTAGCAAATCTGAAAGGCGAAGAGATGCCGGACATCGAAGAAGTTGTTTCTATGGATGATATGGTTAATGCAGAACATCACAAGCTGGCTCAAGACTTCATGAATACAGAAGATATTGAATTTGGATATTGTACAGAATTTATGGTCAAATTTGAAGAAGATAAGCTAGCTGAAAATCCTTATGATGAAGATCAATTTAGGCAGCAATTGAGTGAACTGGGGGATTCATTGCTAGTTGTTTCAGATGAAGAATTAATCAAAGTTCACGTTCACGCTGAATATCCTGGGCAGGCCTTAAGCCTTGGCCAACAATTTGGCAGCTTGGTTAATATGAAGATTGAAAATATGCGTGAGCAGCATACCTCCATCGTAGGAGAAAAGAAAAATGTGAAGAAGCCGGCAAAAGAAAAAGCTGAATATGGCATCGTTACTGTAAGCATGGGTGATGGAATCAAGAAGCTTTTTGAAAGTCTTGGAGCGACAGTCGTTATCCAAGGAGGCCAGACGATGAATCCAAGTACACAGGATATATCTGAGGCGATTAAACAAGCTCATGCTAACAAAGTATTTATTTTACCTAACAATAAAAACATCGTTATGGCTGCAGAGCAAGCGGCTGAGATGGCTGAAGGTGAAGTGTCTGTCATTCCTTCAAAGACAATACCTCAAGGGATGAGCGCTCTGTTAGGTTATAATCCAGAAGCTGATTTTGAAACGAATAAGGATGAGATGACCGGTTTGCTTAGTGAAGTAAAAACTGGGCAGATTACCTATGCTGTTAGGGACACACAAATTGAAGGGCTAACGATTGAAAAAGGCAACTTCATGGGCATCTCAGAAGGAAAAATCTCAGCTACAGATAAAGAAGCTTTGGCGACAGCCAAAACGCTGTTGAATCAAATGATTGATGAAGATGAGGATGAAATTCTTACAATTCTAACCGGTGAAGACGTGGATGAAAAAGATGTTGCAGAACTCGAAGCGTATATCGAAGATACATTTGAGGATTTGGAAGTCGAAATTCATAACGGTGGACAACCTATCTATCCATACATCTTTTCTGTTGAATAAATGAAGCGCAGCGATTAAGCTGCGCTTTTTATTTATTAATTTATTGGTAAGCCTTCGGAATACTGTTGGTTGGGATGAATCAAGTCTATTTGAGATTTATTAGTGGTTTTCCATTAGTTTCTTGGCAATACGTTCGTAGTCGTCTCGATCAATTCCTGGAGCGAACTCTTCGGGCAAGTCTTCTAAATCAGGAATCGGAGCTCCTTCTGGAGTTCCTTGTTTAACGATGAGCTTTTTACCGTTTTCTGGATTAGTTCCTTTCCAGATTTGGTTAATGTCCTTATAATCTGTATCACTCCATGTATAAAGGATATTGTCGAGTCCCTGGTCGATGAATGGTCTGGCGTAATCAAATTGTGTGTTATCTAAATCAGGCACAGGAATCATTTTCTTGACGTCGACTCCTGTAGCTATTTCGAGAGCTTTTGCGTAAGCAAGGGCATGTGTACCTCCCCGGACAAGAAGATAGCCAATCATCTCACGCGCAGTCGGGTGATTGGTCATTTCGTAAACTCTCATTTTATGGGTTCTTGCCCCTAACTCCATTAAGAAGTTGTGCAGCAAATCAAGGACGAGATTTCCGCTATTGAACACATAGTCCCCTGTCCATGATTTACCCATTGAATCAAAAGGCAGCGCAGTTTGAGCAGAGGCTATAAAATGATAAGTATTTCGTTTGTTCAAACCATTCTGGAGTGGTGTGATGTCAGGGTCTCCTGAAAAAGTAACACCCCTCATTAATAAGTTAATCGATTGATTGACAAGCTCTACATGACCGAATTCTTCAGCTGTAATACTTGCTACTAAATCGTAAAATGGTTTAAACTTTTTTTGTTTCTGAAACCAAATGATTGGTACGTCGACATTTCTCCAAATTTTCCTCCCAGAAGCTCTTGGACAGCTGCAGCGGCGTTCGCATCACCATGTTCAGGAATTGAAAGGTGAATCTGCATTCGGTTAATACGTTTAAACATGTTATACCTTATTACTTAGAATTGAGAAGGGGTCACCCAAACAATTTCTTGGGTCCTGATGAAAAAAGGGTTTCCACTGACCTCGACCACTATGTGATCGGGCATGACATTTTTAAGCGGTCCTCTTAGTGAGCCCTGTGATGTTTGGACAACGACATTTGTCCCTGTAATGGATGACAAAGTCTGATATACATAAGGGTCAATCCAAGAAGTCATAGAAATGTTTTGCTGGTTCACATAATTGAGCTCCTTACTAAAATGGTCTTTAGATGTATATGTAAGCATTGACATTATTATTGGATAGGAGAATCAGCTGTGAAATCTATTTGGGCAATTACACATTTTATTTTTATAAGGATGTCAATATTTTTAATTGGGCATATGTTGTTAGTGTAGGAAGAGAGGGGAGAGGTTTTGAGACACAAACGAAATGACTTGCCGGAAATATTTGATGAATCTATTTACAAACTTTTGAAAAGTGTTGATTCCTTTTTTGAAAATGCTTTGGGTAGGATCAGTTCTACAATACGCCCGCTCCCGTTGGGGATCAAAACTTTTGAGACGCCTGACCATTTTCTGATAGAAGTGGAAGGAGTAACGAAAGAACAACTCCGGTATAATGTAATCGATGGATTTTTAAGGATAGAGGTGGAGGAATCTAAAGAGTCCATATTCCAAAATGCCAAGAACGGATTCTCCAGTGAGGAAAGATCTTATCAGCGTGTGGAAAGGTTTATTCCAATTTCAAAAGGTTTAACTAAGAAAGATATAGTAACAACTTATAATGATGGAGTAACCACATTTTATATTCCTAAAGTAAGATAAAGGGATAGGGCATGACAACTTCCCCTTCCCTCAATTTTTACATACACTTTAGTGAATGATGCGAAAAGGGGTGTTAAGAATGCGATGGCACAGATACATCTACCCCAGTAATGCACCATATTACACCTATCCTCCGCCACATTATTTTCCTTATCCGCGTTATGAAGTTTGGCCTCATCGAGTTTATCCTCCAGTTAACCCTAGTACATTCACGAGTTCTGCCCTGCAAATGCATCAATTGATGTTAAAAGCTGATCATCTTATACAGAAACTTGCAAACTCAAAATCCTTTGCTAAACAAGTGATGGATGCTGCTCAAAAAAACGAGAACCAAAAGGTTAAGCAGCTTTTAAAATCAACAGGATTGGATGCTGAAATGGAGACGGATTATAATCCAGACGGGCTCACGATAAAACTTCAATCAGATGTTAACAATATCGACTGCTGTCACTTAAGGATTGCATTGAAGTGGTAGACAATCACAAAAAACACCCTCCAATTTTTCACGGAGGGTGTTTTTGATAGTAAAATATAGTATTTTTTCAAGGCGATTCCACACTTTTTTATTATCCGGTTTCGGCTCCTAGCGACTATCGAGACTTCCCTCGCTTCTGTACGATAAGTCAACATCAAATCGCTTCGCTCTCCGTGTTTCCTTTATCTTCTCCAGCTCAGTCCAGTCCGTACGTCGCTAAACAGTCGCCTCCACACTCAAATTAATGCCCGAGGGTTCGCATGATAAATTCAATGAGAAAGACCATGGCTATAAGGACGACAGGCGTCGATAGTTCTCTTTGTTTTCCGATCGCTATTTTCACAATCGGATAAGCAATGAAACCGAAGGCCATTCCGTCAGCGATGGAGTAGGTGAATGGAATCATAACAATGATTAGGAAAGCCGGCATTGATTCAGACAGCTGATCGAGTGGTATCTCCCTTATGTTTTGGACCATAAGTGCACCGACTATGATAAGAATCGGGCTGATTGCCGTGGAAGGTACCATTGAGATCCATGGGATCAATAAAAGCGTACCGATGAACAGGGCCCCCATCGTTAAAGCTGCTCTTCCAGTTTTTCCACCGGAAGCAATGACAGCTGCACTCTCTGCTGAGGACACAGTCGGTGATGTACCGAAAAGACCGCTAGTCAGGGAGGCGAAAGCTGTGGCTTGGTAAGAACGTTTGAATTTGTCTTCTTGGCCTAGCATGCTCAATTGTCCATGAATTAATCCCATATTCTCAAAGATCAGAACGATGGCTAAAGGAAATACAGCCATCCAAAATCCAAATTCTCCGATGCTGCTGAAGTCGGGCATGAACACCCACGATTGTTCTTTTAAGGAAATCATCTCTCCTGGCTGATTTAATATGCCAGTGAAATATGCGATGACCGTACCCACCACCATTGTGACAAGAAAGTTTCCTGGTACATTTCTTGTGAAAAGGAATATACCGATGAACAAGGTTAAAAGACTTGTAATCACCATGGCAGATGAGGGATTTCCTAAAGTAATCAATGAGTGTTCACCTCGAACGACAAGGCCGCCTTTTTCTAAACCGATCAAAGTTAGAAACATTCCCAGTCCAACCGTTATCGCATGCTTCAATGATTCTGGAATCGCATGCTTCAGCCAATCTCCTAATCTAGTAAAAGCTGTCACTAGAAATAAGAGAGAGGCCATCAACACCACGGCTAGTCCTTCTTGAAAATTCAGGCCTGTACCTTCTACTATAGAATAGGCAAACAGAGCATTGACTCCCATCCCTGGAATGAGAACCATAGGCGCTTTGGCGTATATAGCCATGATCAAACAGCCGATGGCGCTGGCAAGAATTGTTGCAACCATACCGCTTTCAAGCGGCAGACCAGCACTCTCGAGAATTTGACTGTTAACGGCCACGATGTACACTGTTGTGAAGTAACCGATTAAGCCAGCCATAAATTCTTTCTTCCAGCTGACTTGCTTTGTATGCTGTTTTAGCATAACAATCTACCTCTATGAAATTATCCCTCTCCCGCCCGGTTACCGTGTAACCCACAAACATCAATTTTACCTCTTTGTCCGGCATTAATCAATAATTCTTGTTGGATTTTTGTAAATGTTAATCATTTCAGTGGGCAATGTGATAAAATACTTGTGGGCTACCTTGAGATAGAAAGCGTTTTCTTTTTAAAATAGAGGTAGACATTTAAGGGATGGTGAAGAGAAATGAAATACAGATCTGTGTTTGATATCATCGGTCCAGTCATGATTGGACCATCCAGTTCACATACGGCAGGGGCTGCCCGTATTGGCAGAGCCGCCCGCCACCTTTTTGGACGAGAACCTAAATATGCGCATGTCCATCTGTATGGCTCATTCGCAAAAACATATAAAGGTCACGGTACCGATGTGGCAATCATCGGTGGCTTACTTGACTATGAAACATTTGATGAAAGGATCGGACAAGCGCTTGAAACAGCTCGAAAAAATGGAATGAAGATCCGATTTCACGAAGAAGAGGCCCATACCGATCACCCGAATACTGCGCGCTTAAAAATAGGCGATGATGACGGCGAATTAGAGCTTGTAGGAATCTCTATCGGTGGAGGTAAAGCAGAAATTACTGAACTGAACGGGTTCGACCTTAACCTTTCAGGAAGCCATCCTGCAATTCTTCTTATCCATAACGATCGGTATGGAGCTATTGCATCGGCTACAGCCATACTTGCTAAGAACGAAATCAATATTGGACGTATGGAAGTATCTCGGAAAGCCCAGGGAGAGCAGGCCTTGATGGTGATAGAAATGGACCAGAATATTGATGATACTGTGTTAAGTGAGCTTGAGCGTGCCGATCACATCATTCAAGTCGCTAAAATTTCCGAATAAGAAAGGAGCAGCACGATGTTTAGAAATGTTGCAGAACTAGTAGAACTCGCTGAAAGTCAAAATATACAAATTTCAGAAGTTATGATTCGTCAAGAGATGGAAGTTAAACAACTGACACGTGAAGAAGTCGTAGGACAGATGGAGAAAAACCTAGATGTCATGGAAAAGGCGATCGAAGACGGATTAAAGGGAGTTAAATCCCATAGCGGCTTAACGGGCGGGGATGCTGTTCTAATTCAAAACTACATGAAGAACCACACACCCTTATCAGGAAATTTATTGATGGACGCTGTCAGTAAAGCTGTTGCCACAAATGAAGTGAATGCTGCGATGGGAACTATTTGTGCGACGCCTACTGCTGGTAGCGCTGGTTGTGTACCTGGAACGCTTTTCGCTGTTAAGAACCAGTTGAACCCAACGCGTGAACAAATGGTACGCTACCTCTTCACTTCAGGAGCCTTCGGTTTTGTTGTAGCTAATAATGCTTCGATCTCCGGAGCAGCAGGAGGATGTCAGGCTGAAGTAGGTTCAGCAGCAGGAATGGCTGCAGCTGCAATTGTTGAAATGGCTGGTGGAACTCCATCCCAATCAGCCGAAGCGATGGCCATTACTTTGAAAAATATGCTCGGCCTTATTTGTGATCCTGTAGCTGGTCTAGTTGAGGTTCCTTGTGTAAAAAGAAACGCCATGGGCGCATCCAATGCGGTAGTTGCAGCCGATATGGCGTTGGCAGGAGTAACAAGCCGTATTCCTTGTGATGAGGTCATTGATGCTATGTACAAAGTGGGTCAGCGGATGCCTTCTGCGTTTCGTGAAACGGCACAAGGCGGGCTTGCAGCTACTCCTACAGGCAGGGAGCTCGAAGCAAAAGTGTATGGAATCTCATTGAAGAAAGAGTGAATGTCGTGTTAAGCCAATCGATTAGCGAAATCAAAGGAGTCGGAGAAAAATTTGAAGAACACCTAAACGATCTCGGTCTATTTACGGTAGAGGATTTATTGTTTTATTTTCCTTTCCGCTATGACTCTTATGAAACAAAGCCTTTAACGGAGTTGGCTCATAATGAAAAAGCTACGATTGAGGGGAAGGTTGCTTCTGAGCCTTCCCTTAGCTATTTTGGTAGAAAAAAATCTCGGTTGACGTTTACGTTACAGGTTGAACAGTTTGCGGTTAAAGCTGTGATGTTCAACAGAGCTTTTGCAAAAAAGCAATTGAACCCTGGAGATACCGTCACAATTACGGGGAAATGGGATCAGCAGCGATTGCAAATTACAGTCAGTCAATTCAAAAAAGGCGAAGCTAAGAGTCAGGAGCCTATTCAGCCTGTCTATCAATTGAAAGAAGGAGTGGCTCTACAGAGGCTAAGGAAAATTATCAAAACCGCTTTAGATGAGTATGGAGATGAAGTGCCAGAAATTCTTCCGGAGGATTTACAGCTATCTTATAAACTCCCTGATCGAACTAGTGCAATAAAGCAGATGCACTACCCTGAAACAAGAATTTTATTAAAGCATGCAAAGCGACGGTTTATCTATGAGGAATTTCTACTTTTCCAATTGAAAATGCAAATTCTGAGAAAGCAACATAGAGAAGCTACAACAGGAAATGCGCAGGAATATGATAATGATAAGCTTACAAGCTTCGTTCAATCTCTGCCCTTTGAGCTAACCCAAGCACAAAAAAGGTCGCTTGCAGAAATTCTCAAAGATATGAAAAGTCCTCACAGAATGAATCGTCTATTGCAGGGTGATGTAGGGTCAGGAAAAACAGCCGTTGCTGCTATCGCCCTATATGCATCGATCACTTCAGGTAAGCAAGGGTCACTTATGGTACCGACGGAAATTCTCGCAGAACAGCATCATCATTCTTTAAAAGAATTGTTTAATGGACGCGCTAAAGTTGCATTATTGACTGGTTCAATTAAGGGTAAACGCCGCAAAGAGATTTTGGAGAGCATTCAGAAAGGTGAAATAGATATTTTGATTGGCACCCATGCATTGATTCAGGATGAGGTGCATTTTAAAGATTTAGGATTTGTAATTGTAGATGAACAGCATAGATTTGGGGTGAATCAACGGAGAGCTTTAAGAGATAAAGGGCTGAACCCGGATGTGTTGTTTATGACGGCTACGCCTATTCCGAGGACGTTAGCGATTACAGCCTTTGGCGATATGGATGTCTCCGTCATAGATGAGATGCCGGCAGGACGCAAACCAGTAGAAACCTATTGGGTGAAAGGGCAAATGACGGAGCGTGTTTTATCTTTTATCCAAAAGGAAATTGATAAAGGTCATCAGGCGTATGTGATCTGCCCACTCATTGAAGAATCTGATCAATTGGATATCCAAAATGCGGTAGAACTTTATGAACAGTTATCCACGGTTTATGAACCTGATATTCCTGTTGGATTGATGCATGGTCGATTACACAATGACGAAAAAGAGCAAGTGATGCAGCAATTCGCAAACAACGAGCTGAAAGTTTTAGTTTCCACAACAGTTGTAGAGGTAGGTGTGAACGTTCCAAATGCCACAGTAATGGTCATCTATGATGCTGAAAGGTTTGGTCTGTCTCAGCTTCACCAATTAAGAGGACGTGTAGGAAGAGGATCCGAACAAAGTTACTGTATATTGCTTGCGGATCCGAAAGGGGATGTCGGCAAAGAAAGAATGAGAATCATGACAGAGACAAGCGACGGTTTTGAGTTATCTGAGCAGGATTTGAAGCTTAGAGGTCCTGGTGACTTTTTTGGTAAGAAGCAAAGTGGTATGCCGGAGTTTAAAGTCGGAGATATGGTTCATGATTATCGAGCATTAGAAACAGCTAGAAAAGATGCTGCTGAGATGATTTTTAACGAATCATTAGACCGAGATGAGAGATACAGATCTTTGAAGGAGAAAGTCTATGAGGATGAAAGGCTGCTAGGAGATGTTTTGGATTAAACAAATGGTTCTATCTGATCGTGTATTGTAAAGTTCCGTTCTAAGGGAATATACGTATCTCAGCTTGTCGAAACCGTATGATCATCCCCTTATGGATAGTGCCTGAACAATCAAGTTTTCAGTCAATCCTTGCGAAATTTTTCTTGGTATTATATATTACTATTAGTACCTAGTCATAAAGCTTCGTGCTGATGATTATACGGACGGTGAGCCCACGATGAAAAAGACAAAAAAAGTAAGGCAAGAGGAACTTAAAAAAACAATCGAAGATTCGCCTTTTATTACAGACGAAGAATTAGCCAAACGATTCGGGGTTAGCATTCAAACCATCCGCCTGGATCGGATGGAAATGTCCATACCTGAGCTTAGGGAACGGATAAAGTCAGTAGCTACTCAGGAATGGAATGAAACGGTCAAAGCCTTGCCGATTGAGGAAGTAATCGGAGAGGTTGTAGACTTAGAACTTGATGAACGGGCAATTTCCATTTTAGATATTAAGCCGGAACATGTTTTCTCTCGAAATAATATTGCTCGAGGTCATCATTTGTTTGCACAAGCCAATTCCCTTGCTGTTGCGGTCATCAACGATGAACTTGCATTAACAGCTCGTTCCAGTATCCAATTTTCGAGACAAGTGAAACTTGGAGAGCGCGTTGTTGCTAAAGCAGCAGTCAAAGGAGAAGACGAACGTGGGCAAACAATTGTGCAAGTGCAAAGTTTTGTCGAAAATGAGGAAGTTTTTTCTGGAACGTTTCATATGTATCGTTCCAATCAGTAAAAGGAGTTGTAAGAGATGAGGCTTGCCATAGATGCTATGGGTGGGGATAATGCTCCTGAAGCAATCGTCAAAGGTGCAGTGAAAGCTGCTGAAACGATCAAAAATCTTGAAATTACCCTTGTTGGGGATGAGGAAAAGATTAACCCACTATTAAGCGGTCAGAATAATATCACAGTTCTACATACAACAGAAATGATTACTTCAGAGGATGAGCCGGTAAGAGCAGTAAGGAGGAAGAAAAACTCATCGATGGTGCTGATGGCTAACGAGGTAAAAGAAGGACGTGCCGATGGTTGTATATCAGCCGGAAATACTGGAGCCTTGATGAGTGCCGGTTTGTTTGTAGTCGGCCGTATGAATGGAGTTGACAGGCCAGCCTTAAGTCCTACGCTTCCTACCCAGGATGGGAAAGGTTTTTTAATGTTAGATGTGGGGGCAAACGTAGATGCGAAGCCAGAACATTTACTGCAATATGGTGTAATTGGATCGATTTACGCGGAAAATGTCCGAAATATTTCCCGTCCACGTGTAGGGCTATTAAATGTGGGCACCGAAGATGGAAAGGGAAGTGATTTAACAAAAAAAGCTTTCCAGTTATTGAAGGATGCACCGATTCATTTCATCGGAAATGTAGAAGCCCGCGACTTACTAGATGGAGTTGCAGATGTTGTTGTAACTGATGGCTTTACAGGAAATGTAGCATTGAAAACAATTGAAGGAACAGCAATGACGATGTTTTCCATGATGAAAAAAACGTTCATGAGTAATTTCAAAACAAAGATCGCAGCTGGTTTAGCTAAAAATGATTTAAGAAAGTTAAAAGACCAACTTGATTATTCTGAATATGGGGGAGCCGGTTTATTTGGATTAGCCTCTCCCGTAATTAAAGCACATGGATCCTCAAATGAACGTGCTGTATTCAACGCGATCCGCCAAGCATGTCAAATGATTGAATTGAATGTGACTTCAACGATTTCAAATACTTTGCAAGATATGCAGCAGAAGGAGGAGAAATAATGAAACGAACTGCTTTTGTTTTTCCAGGGCAAGGATCACAAGAAGTAGGAATGGGCAAAGAAATGTATGAGGCTTATCCTTCTGTAAAAAGATTATTTGATGAAGCAGATAAAGCTCTCGGTTTTTCTTTGACTACATTGATGTTTGAAGGACCTGCAGAAGAGTTGACTAAAACAGAAAATGCGCAGCCGGCTCTTTTATTGAATAGTGTGGCCATCAACCAAGTATTGAAAGAACAAGGTGTTACACCAAGTATGACTGCTGGGCACAGTCTGGGAGAATACAGTGCCCTCGTAGCTTCAGGGTCCCTTGATCCGCTAGAAGCAGTTAAACTCGTCCACTTGCGAGGAAAGTTAATGGAAGAGGCTTACCCAACAGGCAAAGGAACTATGGCAGCAGTTCTTGGCTTAAATCAGGAAAATATCGAGGATGTAATCAAGGACTTCGATGGAGAGCTGGCTGTAGACCTCGCAAACATTAACTGTCCTGGTCAGATTGTCATCTCAGGAACAAAGCAAGGTGTAGAAGAAGCATCTGATAAATTAAATGAAGCGGGAGCAAAACGTGTAATTCCACTTAATGTCAGTGGACCTTTCCATTCACGCTTAATGAAGCCTGCGAGTGCTGACTTTTCTGACCATTTATCCAAAACAGAAGTACGTGATGCGGAGGTACCTGTCTATGCTAATGTGACAGCCTCTCCTGTTATAGAGGCTGAAACCATTGAGAAACTGCTCGTTGAACAACTGTATTCTCCAGTTCGTTTCCAGCAGATCTTAGAAGCCTTTGTGGAAGAGGATGTTGACGCAATCATCGAAGTTGGTCATGGGAAAGTGCTTAGCGGACTTGTCCGAAAAGTGAAGCGTAGAATGAAAACATTCAACGTACAGAATCCAGAAACTCTACAAGATTTCATTCAGTGGTATAAGGAGGATTCGTAATGTTACAAGATCAAGTAGCCCTTGTTACAGGGGCATCCCGTGGAATCGGTCGTTCTATTGCAATTGAGCTGGCTTCAAAGGGAGCAAAAGTTGCCGTCAACTATGCGGGGAGCGAGGACCGTGCTGAGGCAGTCGTGCAAGAGATTAGAGACTCAGGTGGAGTTGCCATAAAAATCCAGGCGGATGTGGCCAAAGAAGACGACGTAAAACGCATGATAAAAACGGTCGTGGATGAATTTGGGCGTTTAGATATTCTTGTTAATAATGCCGGAATTACTAAAGATAATCTGCTTATGCGAATGAAGGAAGAAGAGTTTGATGCGGTCATTAACACGAACTTGAAAGGTGTCTTTTTGTGCACTAAAGGCGTAACACGTCAAATGATGAAACAGAAATACGGACGTATTGTAAATGTTGCTTCTATCGTAGGCGTATCCGGGAACCCGGGACAAGCAAACTATGTAGCAGCAAAGGCAGGTGTCATTGGTTTGACGAAGTCAAACGCAAAAGAGCTTGCGTCAAGAAATATTCAAGTGAACGCGGTAGCACCTGGATACATCACTACTGATATGACAGAAGCACTTACAGAAGATCAGCGAGAGCAAATGCTGTCATTAATTCCACTTAACCGACTGGGAGAAGCTGAAGACGTTGCTAGAGTCGTGCGATTTTTAGCATCTGAAGATGCCAACTACATGACAGGTCAGACACTTCATGTCGACGGCGGCATGGTGATGTAAATGTTGATTCATGGCACGAGGATCTGTGCGATGAAATAGAAAGGAAATGCGAAAGCGCAGTACAATAAGTCTTTTATCTAGATGTAGGAAGTGAGGAAAACCCTATTTTTAAGGGACTCTTGCGCTTTTATAAAAACTTTTACTATAATTACTGAAGGGAGGTGAAGTTCCAATGGCAGAAACATTTGATAAAGTAAAACAGATCATCGTTGATCGATTAGACGTTGATGAATCTAAAGTAACAATGGAAGCTTCCTTCAAAGAAGATTTAGAAGCAGACTCTTTAGACGTAGTAGAGCTTGTAATGGAGCTGGAAGACGAGTTTGATATGGAAATCTCTGATGAAGAAGCTGAAAAAATCAATACAGTAGGCGACGCTGTGAACTACATAAACAGCGTATCGTAATACTTCAATAGCTGCCTGCATCTCGCAGGCAGCCTTTCCTATTTTAAATTTGCAGTAAAGGACAAGGTGAATTATGGGTGATTTTTCCAGTTTTCAGAACAATATAAATATCCAGTTCAATGATGTTTCGTTACTGGAACAAGCTTTCACACATTCATCTTATGTGAATGAGCATCGTAAAACCGACCGTGAAGACAATGAACGACTCGAGTTTTTGGGAGATGCAGTATTAGAGTTAGGCGTATCCCAATACTTGTATCGAGAGTTTCCTGATATGGCAGAGGGAGAACTGACCAAGTTCCGAGCATCAATCGTTTGTGAAGTTTCCCTTGTGCAATTCGCTAATGAGTTAAATTTTCAGGAACTGATCCTCTTAGGAAAAGGGGAGGAGATGACTGGGGGAAGAAACCGTCCAGCACTTCTTGCAGATGTATTTGAGGCCTTTATAGGGGCTCTCTACCTTGACCAGGGATTCGAGACAGTCGTCCAATTTTTAAGGTCTTATGTGTATCCTAAAGTTAAAAAAGGTGCTTTTTCTCATGCGATGGATTTCAAGAGTCAATTGCAAGAGTTCATTCAACGAGACAAAAACAGCAAGATTGAATACGAGATTGTTGAAGAGAGAGGGCCAGCCCACAGTAGAGAGTTTATCGCTCATGTGAGGATTCAAGGAGAAACCGGCGGAATTGGTATCGGCAGAACAAAGAAAGAAGCTGAACAGAAGGCAGCTCAACAAGCTTTGGAGAACCATGGTGCAATTTCTTAAATGAGATCGCTCAGACCACAAAAACGGTTTTGGGCGATCTTTTTCTCTGTATAAGCATCTTTATCCAGAAGACTCAGTTTCGAGACTTTTAATGTGAGTGATGGTGGATGGGAAAACGGTTCGCTTTCCGTGGGCATGTGTTGAGCCTCCTCAAACTTCGTTTTCCGGAGTCTCATCTTGCATGTTCATCCCACAGGGCGAAAGCCCGAGGAAGCTCGCCAGTTCCCCCACAGGAAATTGGTCAAATGCGCAATCGCCCTGGTAGACACGATTCGCATAAACAGAAAATCACAAGGAATGTGTTTTTTTCATTCCGTTGATTTCCTGCTTATGACGCGAGTGTCTGGGCGATGCAGCTGGACGAATCCTTCCCCTGCGCCCCTAAACTTCCACATACATATCGAAATCAAGTTTCCCAGAATACTGCTAGATTATTGAATAAGCGCTAGTGCTCCAAAACAATTGTCAGCTTCATGGAATGAAAAAACCTTCAAGACTTTATGCCTTGAAGGTTTGGAGAAAAACTTAAGAATCTTTTCTATACTGACCCAGTTCTTGAACAAAAGCCTGAATCTCAGAAACACTCAGCTGACCTTTCATTTGGATAATATCATGTAATGACTTGATCTCCTCATATTTAGCCAAGTCATAATCTTCTGGATCCATGATAGAGCGGTTCACGACTTGAAGCTTTTCAGCCATATCATGAATGATCGTTTCAAGATTTTCTTGTGTAGGTTGTTCTAAACTCAACGTATATCCTCCTCAGCAAATCCTGTTTTTTGCGCTAGTACATATGATAAGATACTTTACACTTTTTTAAAACCCTAATCTTAAAAAGTCACTGTTAGTCATCAAAAGGATGACGTTGGTTCCTACCGTATAGTAGGGGATTATGATAGAATATATAAGTTAGATGTTAGAAAGATTTGTGAAAATACAGGAGGATGAATATGTTCCTCAAACAATTGGATACAGTAGGATTTAAATCGTTTGCCGAACGTGTAACCGTAGATTTCGTCTCAGGAGTTACATCGGTCGTCGGTCCGAATGGCAGCGGAAAAAGTAATATAACCGACGCTATTCGCTGGGTGCTAGGCGAGCAATCTGCCCGCTCCCTTCGTGGAACTAAGATGGAAGACATTATTTTTGCGGGAAGTGATTCTAGAAGTCCTCTGAACATGGCAGAAGTTACTTTGACTTTGGATAATAAGGATCAGACTCTTCCTCTCGATTATCAAGAGGTCAGTGTAACCAGAAGGGTCTTCCGCTCTGGTGAAAGTGAGTTTTACATTAACAATCAGGCCTGCAGGCTAAAGGATATCGTTGACTTATTTATGGATTCAGGTTTAGGACGTGAAGCATTTTCCATTATCAGTCAAGGGAAAGTTGAAGAAATCTTAAGTTCGAAAGCCGAAGAGCGCCGCTCCATCTTTGAGGAGGCGGCAGGAGTTTTAAAATATAAACAGCGAAAGAAAAAAGCAGAATACAAGTTGGCAGAAACACAAGAGAACTTGAACAGAGTTGAAGATATTATTTATGAAATTGACGGTCAACTCGAACCGCTGAAGGAGCAGGCTGCTGTCGCCAGGGATTATTTAGAAAAGAAAGAAGATCTCAAACAAGTGGAAATTTCGCTGCTTGTTACTCAGATTGAACAATTGCACGAAGAGTGGCAGCAATTACTTGCAGATTTGGAAGTAGTTAAAAGACAGGAAAAAGAATTGCATGCGAAAATAGATATAAAAGAGACATCTGTGGAAGAACAACGAGATAATATGCAAGCCCTCGATGAATCGATTGAAGACTTGCAAGAGACTTTGTTGGTTCTCACTAGAGAATTGGAGAACTTAGAAGGTAAGAAAGAGCTTATGAAAGAACGTCATAAGCACTACGAAGAAAATAAATCTAAACTTGAACAGGAATATGAAGATCTCTCAAAAAGATGGCAGCAATTAAAACAAGTGGCGAAGGAAGAATCTGAAAAGCTGGCAGAAACAAAAGACAAAAGAAAACATACGAAACATGAATTACATCAAACAAACGATGCTTTAAGCAAAGATATTCAAATGATCGAAGACAAGATCGAGGATTTAAAAAGCGACTACATCGATCTATTAAATGACCAAGCAGCAAAAAGGAATGAAAAGCAGTTATTAGATAAGCAGCTGTCACAGATTAGTTATAAAAAAGACCATCAGGTAGATAAATTCAAAGATCTAAGAGAAGAACGTCATCAGCTTGAGATGACATTGCAGCAGTTGAAGGAAGAATTGCAATTAATTTCATCAGAAAGAACAGAAAGAGAAGAACAACTCAAACAACTACAGCAAAATTTAAACAGTAACGCGGAATCCTACCAAGATTGGCAGGAGAAGCTGTATAAAGGGTATCAGTACTTAGAAAAAATGCGATCAAAAAAAGAAATGCTGGAGGATATGAAAGAAGATTTTTCCGGTTATTTCCAAGGAGTCCGTGAAATACTCAAAGCAAGACAAAGAGGTCAGCTTCAAGGTGTTGAAGGAGCGGTACTAGAATTAATCGACATCCCAAATAACTTACTTACAGCGATTGAGACGGCTTTAGGGGCTCAGGCGCAACATATCGTTGTTAAAGACGAGATGACTGGCAGACAAGCCATCCACTGGTTGAAATCTAATCATAAAGGACGAGCCACCTTTTTGCCTCTAACCGCTATTCAGCCCCGTTCTATTTATGGGCAAGCGGCTGCTGGACTTCAAGAGAAGAATGGTTTTGTAGGTATTGCTGTGGATTTAGTAGAGTTTGATTCAGCTTATCAGAAAGCGATTCAGCACTTGCTTGGACACATTGTGATCGCTGAGACGTTAGAAGATGCCAACGCTATTGCTCGGTTTTTAAACCGTAAATATCGGGTCGTAACGTTAGACGGAGACGTAGTCAATCCAGGAGGTTCTATGTCTGGTGGAGGACAAAAGAAATCTAATCAATCGCTTTTTACAAGAGAAAAAGAACTTCAAGACATAAGCAGTAAAATCCAAGAGTTCGACGTAAAAACTAAAGATGTCGAAGAGAAAGTGAAAACTTTAAAACGGACTATTACTGAACAACAGCGCAAAGTAGATGAATTGGAACAAGAACTAACCGATGTCAAAACTAATGAATATGAAAAGCAGTCGAACGTTCGTGAGTATCAGCTTAAGCTGGATCATTTGAATGATCAACTGCAATTATTTGACCAAGATCAGGCCCAATATGATAAAGACCGAAGTCAGGCGGGGGAACAACTCCAACAGTTAGATAAAGACTTAGCTAAGCTTGGGGAAGAACTGGAATCTGTTCAACAACAAATTTCAGAATTAACCGAGGCAAAAGATCGACAAAAATTAGATGTAGAGAATCTGCAAAAACGTAAAAATGAGTTGCAAATTCAATTGGCTGAACAAGATTCTGCTGTCAGAAATCAGCAAGAAAAAGCTGACAGATATAGTGAAGAACTTGCTGGTATTAATCACAGCCTTGAAGAAAATCGTAAAGCCTACAAGCAATTGATTGAATTAGTTGATTCGAATCAGACGGAAGAAGAGCTTGTTGAAGCGATAAACGAAACAAAACAAAGAAAAGAAACCACTTCTGCTCTAATACAAGATCGAAGAAAAGAACGTAATCAATATGGTCAGGAAATACAGGAAGCTGAGCGTATTCTTAAAGAGCAGAAGCGCAATCATCAGAATTTTATTCAGGATATTCAACAAAAAGAGGTTAAGGCTAACCGCCTTGATGTTGAGCTTGAGAATATGCTGAATTATCTACAGGAAGAGTATGTGACAACTTTCGAACGGGCAAAAAGTGAATATCCTCCTGTTGACGATATTGAACAGTCATCCACTCGAGTAAAATTGATTAAACGATCTATTGAAGAATTAGGTACAGTGAATTTAGGTGCAATTGACGAGTATGATCGTATCGTAGAAAGGTACGACTTTTTGAAAGGCCAGCAGGACGATCTTCTTGAAGCTAAACAAACTCTCCATACTGTCATTAATGAAATGGATGGAGAAATGGACAGACGTTTTACGGATACCTTTACAAAAATTCGTAATGAATTTGGTGAAGTGTTTCGCGACCTATTTGGAGGAGGAAAGGCTGACCTTCAATTGACGGAACCAGAAAATATGTTAGAAACAGGGGTCGATATCGTAGCTCAGCCTCCAGGAAAGAAACTTCAAAATCTCAGCCTTCTCTCAGGTGGGGAACGAGCCTTGACGGCAATTGCCTTATTATTTTCTATCCTTAGAGTGAGACCAGTTCCATTTTGCGTGCTTGATGAGGTAGAAGCAGCATTGGATGAGGCGAACGTTGACCGATTTGCTCGCTTCTTAAAGGAATTCAGCGCAAAAACACAATTCATTGTGATTACCCACAGAAAAGGGACGATGGAAGAATCGGATGTACTCTATGGAGTGACCATGCAGGAGTCAGGGGTGTCAAAACTTGTTTCCGTCCGCTTGGAAGAAACGCCCGAATTACTTGAAGCATAGAAAGGAAGAGTAGATGAGCTTTTTTAAGAAATTAAAAGAGAAGTTTGTGAAAGATTTTGATTTGAGTGAAGATAAAAAGCAAGAAGAAGAACTTAAAGAATCAGAGGAACAAAATGAACTCGATGATGAGGAAGGGGAGAACAAAGAGGAACTCCCTCTAGAAGGTGAAACGGAAGTTCCTTTGGATGAGCAAGAAGAGTTTCCACAGGAAGAAGATGATTACAAAGAAGACATCTTCACAGATGAAGTAGAAGATGAAGAAAACACGGTCACAGATGAGAGCGAAGATGAAGAGGTTGATGCACTCCCTGTGGAAGAAGAGGAAGAAGATTCAATTGCTGCTAAATTCAAGCGTGGATTAGCTAAAACAAGAAATTCTTTTTCTACTAAAATTAATGACCTTGTAGCCCGTTACCGCACTGTCGATGAAGACTTTTTCGAAGAACTCGAAGAAGTATTAATTTCTGCAGATGTGGGCGTCAATACAGTAATGGAAATGATTGATGAGCTTGAGATGGAAGTCAAGCGTAGAAATATTAAGGATACAAAGCAAGTAAAAGAAGTAATCTCTGAAAAGCTGGTTGAGATCTATTATGGAGATGATCAAGCTGGAGATGTGGAAGGCTTGAATGAAAATCCAGACGGGTTGACCATTTATCTATTTGTTGGAGTGAATGGTGTTGGTAAAACGACGACAATTGGTAAACTCGCGCATCGTTTGAAAGCTGAAGGTAAGAAGGTTACATTAGCAGCCGGTGATACATTCCGTGCCGGTGCAATCGATCAGCTTGAAGCCTGGGGCGACCGTGTAGGGGTTAATACCATCAAGCATAGCGAGGGAAGTGATCCCGCCGCAGTAATTTTTGATGGAATTAAATCAGCCAAATCACGAAATGCAGATGTGCTAATCTGCGATACCGCTGGACGCCTTCAAAATAAAGTCAACCTGATGAATGAGCTCTCCAAAGTTAAACGTGTCATTGAAAGAGAAGTCCCTGGTGCACCTCATGAAGTTCTGCTTGTATTGGATGCTACCACTGGACAAAATGCTATGAGCCAAGCGAAAACTTTCTCAGAAGCAACCGATGTCTCAGGTATTGTACTTTCCAAGTTGGATGGAACAGCGAAAGGCGGAATTGTACTAGCCATCCGTAATGAGCTGGATATTCCAGTGAAATTGGTCGGGCTTGGTGAGAAAGTGACAGACTTGGAAACATTTGATGCCCATGCTTTTGTCTATGGACTGTTTGCAGACATGATCGAAGACTATGAAGATGAAGAAAATGAGGATTAGACCTTGACACGAGACCTAAGACTCCGTTAGTATTCTCATGTAAAGGTATTTCACTTAACAAGGAGTGCTTAACTGTGCTTGAAAAAACGACAAGAGTAAATTATTTATTTGATTTCTATCAGTCGTTATTAACTCCTAAACAAAGAAACTATATGGAGTTGTATTTTCTTGAAGATTACTCTTTAGGTGAAATATCAGAGACGTTTGATGTGTCTCGTCAAGCTGTTTATGATAATATTCGCCGAACAGAGACAATGCTTGAAGAATATGAAAAAAAGCTTCATCTCTATGAAAAGTTTCAAGAACGCCAGCAGGTGTTACGCGATATGGAAGCTGAATTAGAAAAGGAAAAGTATTCGGAGCAATTCAGCCGGTGGGTTACGCAACTACAAGAATTAGAATAGGGGGGTTCCTTGGATGGCATTTGAAGGTTTATCCGACCGTTTGCAGGAAACGATGAAAAGAATTAAAGGCAAAGGGAAGGTAACCGAACAAGACGTGAAAGAGATGAGTCGAGAAGTTCGTCTCGCCCTCCTTGAGGCCGATGTTAACTTTAAAGTGGTTAAAGACTTTGTTAAACGTATACGCGAACGTGCAATCGGTCAGGAGGTCATGGAAAGCTTGACCCCAGGACAGCAAGTGATCAAAGTGGTTAAAGAAGAATTGACAGAATTAATGGGCGGCGATGAAAGCAGAATTGCTGTTGCAAAACGTCCACCGACAGTCATTATGATGGTCGGTTTACAGGGTGCCGGTAAAACAACCACGACCGGAAAGCTTGCTAACCTTTTAAGGAAAAATTATAACCGTACGCCGCTTCTAGCGGCAGCTGACGTTTACCGGCCTGCGGCCATTCAACAATTGCAGACTTTAGGAAAACAGCTGAGTATGCCTGTTCATGCGGAAGGAACGGAGGCGGATCCAGTTGACATCGCTAAGAATGCAATTGAAAAAGCGAAAGAAGAACACAATGATTATGTGATCATTGATACCGCTGGACGTTTGCACGTCGATGAAGGATTGATGGGTGAATTGCAGCGTATCAAAGAAGCTGTTCAGCCTGATGAAATTTTCCTCGTTGTTGATGCAATGACAGGACAAGATGCAGTAAACGTGGCTCAAAGCTTCGATGAACAGCTTGACGTAACAGGCGTTCTGCTTACGAAGCTTGATGGCGATACCCGTGGTGGTGCTGCCTTATCCATTAAAGCTGTGACCGGTAAACCGATCAAATTTGCTGGTATGGGAGAGAAACTTGACCAATTGGAGGCATTCCACCCAGAACGGATGGCTTCACGTATTCTCGGTATGGGAGATATGCTGACTCTAATTGAAAAAGCTCAAACCCAAGTCGATGAAAAACAGGCAAAAGAACTCGAATCGAAGATGCGAACAGCATCCTTTACGTTCGAAGATTTCCTTGACCAAATGGA
The DNA here is from genome assembly GCF_002097535.1 of Halobacillus mangrovi. GTDB lineage: Bacteria > Bacillota > Bacilli > Bacillales > Halobacillaceae > Halobacillus > Halobacillus mangrovi_A. The sequence continues at coordinate 2,421,754 of NZ_CP020772.1, read as the reverse complement.
TCAAGTGAAGAACATGGGGCCATTGGACGAACTGATCAATATGATTCCAGGAGCAAATAAAATGAAGGGGTTGAAAAACGTTTCCTTCGATGATAAACAAATCGTACATGTGGAAGCGATTATTCAATCGATGACGAAGAAAGAACGCGTCGACCCTTCCGTGATGAATGCAAGTCGTAAAAAGCGAATTGCGAAAGGATCTGGAACATCAGTTTCAGAAGTCAACCGACTATTGAAACAGTTCGAGGAAATGAAGAAAATGATGAAACAAATGAGTAACACTAAAGGCAAAAAAGGCAAAGGAATGAATTTTCCTTTTATGTAATGGAAAAATCCTTTACACACAATTGAAGTTCTGCTAAAATCTAAATTTGTGTGAAACATTTAAGAAAAATATGGAGGTTGTTAAATATGGCAGTAAAAATTCGCCTAAAACGTATGGGATCTAAACGTAACCCATTTTACCGTGTAGTAGTAGCAGATTCACGTTCTCCTCGTGATGGACGTATCATCGAACAAATCGGCACATATAATCCAGTTTCTAACCCTGTTGAGGTTAAGCTTGACGCTGAAAAAGCTATGGATTGGATGTCAAATGGTGCTCAGCCGAGTGATACAGTTCGTAACCTATTCTCTAAAGAAGGCATCATGAAGCAGTTCCACGAAAAGAAAAACAAATAATAAAGTAGTGGTGATATCATGAAAGCCTTAATTGAAACAATCGTCACTCCGCTTGTTGATCACCCCGAAGATATCGTCGTGGATGTAAAAGAGGAAGAACAGAAGGTTACCTATCATCTTTCGGTACACTCAGACGATGTTGGCAAAGTGATTGGTAAAAACGGAAGGATTGCTAAGGCGATTCGAACTGTCGTTTATGCGGCAGGCTCTGATTCAGAAAAACGAATCTATCTGGATATCATGTAAGAAGGGAGAGGGATAACCTTTCCCTTTTTTACCATTCAGAAATGATTCAGAGAGGCGGAGCGACCATGCAAATCATTCGAAAAATCCCTGTCAAACAAGTGTTAACTGAAGATAGCCGTGCCCAATTAAAGGAGCGTTTCTATGAAAGGTGTACACAATTAGATAAGGAGTGCCGCCAATTATCTTTTGAGCAAAAAAAACTAGAACGAAAATCGGGTGTTTCTAAAACTGAGGTCGAACGCCGTTTCTCCAAAGAGATCAGTCGACGCAGGGATCAAATTCGGTGGACGGAACATCAGCTAAAGCAGTTAGAGGTACTCCCAAATGGCAGTGAACTTGAAACTGACGAAGTAGAAGCTTTGATTGAAGTTAATGAAGGCGATTCGTGGCAGGAATTGATCGAAGAGAGACAAATTGTCATTCAGGATGGAAAAGTCATACGAGCGAGGTAAGGATAGACATGGAGAAACAAATGTTCAATGTCGGAAAAATAATAAATACTCATGGCATTAAAGGAGAAGTGAAAGTCCAGCGAATCACGGACTTTGACGAACGTTTCCAACCAGGCCAGCTTTTGTATTGGGTAAATGATAATAAAGAACCTAAGGAGTTAATTGTACGGTCCCATCGAGTCCACAAAGGCTTCGATCTTCTAACTTTTGAGGATCATCCTTCTATTAACGATGTGGAAAAGTATAAAAATGGGATGCTGATGGTCACGGAGGATGCACAGGAAGAATTAGAAGAACATGAATTTTATTTTCATGAGATCATCGGCTGTACCGTGTACTTGCATACTGGTGAAGAAATTGGCCAGGTGAAGGAAATCTTGACTCCGGGCGCCAATGACGTTTGGGTCGTCAAACGAGAAAATCAGTCAGATTTACTCCTCCCTTACATTGAGCCTGTAGTGAAAAAAGTGGATACAGAACAACAAACGATTATCATTGATCCGATAGAGGGGCTGTTAGACTAATGCATATCGATATATTGACTTTGTTTCCAGAGATGTTTGATGGAGTGTTAAATACATCCATTATGAAACGAGCCCAAGATCGAGAAGCGTTCAGCTACCGCTATGTAAATTTCAGGGATTATACAACTAATAAACATAATAAAGTGGATGACTATCCATATGGGGGAGGGGCAGGGCTTGTCCTAACTCCACAGCCTATTTTCGATGCAATTGAAGATATTAAACAAAAGAGTGAATCACAACCAAGAGTTGTACTCATGTGTCCTCAAGGAGAACCCCATTCACAAAAGAAAGCAGAAGAATTATCTAAAGAGGAACATATCATATTCATTTGTGGCCACTATGAAGGATATGACGAGAGAATTAGACAAGAGCTTGTTACCGATGAGATCTCTCTCGGTGACTATGTTTTAACTGGTGGAGAACTAGGAACAATGGTTGTGATGGACTCTGTAATAAGACTTCTGCCAGGTGTTCTAGGAAATGAACAGTCTGCTCCACAAGACTCTTTTTCGGACGGACTGCTTGAACACCCTCATTATACGAGACCAGCAGATTTTAGAGGTCATCAGGTACCGGATGTTTTACTTTCCGGAAATCATGCTAAAATAGAGGAATGGAGACATTATCAGTCTCTTAAACGGACATTCGAACGACGTCCTGATTTACTCGAGGATAGAGAGCTTTCTCCAAAGGAAAATGCTTGGATTAATGAGTGGAAAAATCGTTAAGGATCCTTGCGGAATCTAGCGGTTTATGATATATTAATCTTTGTGCTTAAACGTTCGGTTTAAGCGGAAAACGATGTTCCGCTGCCTCATAGTAGACAAGAGCATTAGTTCAAAAGGAGTGAAACACGATGCAACAACTAATTCATGACATTACAAAAGAACAGCTTCGTACGGATCACCCAGACTTCCGTCCTGGTGACACCGTCAAAGTACACGTGAAGGTTGTCGAAGGTAACCGTGAGCGTATCCAGGTATTCGAAGGTGTTGTTATCAAGCGTCAAAACGGCGGAATTAGCGAAACATTCACTGTACGTAAGATTACTTACGGTGTAGGTGTTGAGCGTACATTCCCATTGCATTCACCACGAATTGCTAAAATTGAGCGTTCCCGCCGCGGTAAAGTCCGTCAAGCGAGACTTTACTACTTGCGTAACCTGCGCGGTAAAGCTGCTCGTATTAAAGAAATTATTTAATTTAGTTGAAAGGAGCTTGCATTTGCCAAGCTCCTTTTTTCTAATCATTGTAAGGGAATGGGGAATTGTAATGAAGAAACAGTGGTTGGATTGGATTAAAGCATTTGTTATTGCAGCGGTTTTAGCCATAGTTGTGCGTGTCTTCCTTTTTGCTCCGGTGGTGGTAGAAGGGCCATCCATGCTACCTACCTTACATAGCAGTGATCATTTGATTGTCAGTAAAATTAACTATACTTTAGGATCTCCGGAAAGATTTGAGGTAGTCGTCTTCCATGCAACGGAAAAAAAAGATTACATAAAACGGGTTATTGGCTTACCCGGGGATCATGTAGAATATAAAAACGATAAGCTATACATAAATGGGCAAGAAATGGCGGAACCTTTTTTAAAGGATGAGAAAGAGCATGTTGACTCCGGGCAAATGCTGACCGATGACTTTACGATTGAAGAGCTTCCTGGGGGATATGAAGAGGTTCCAGAGAATCACTTCCTCGTATTAGGAGATAATCGGACAAATTCGACGGACAGTCGCATGCTTGGCGTCATTCCCGCTGATCAAATCGTCGGAGAAGCTATTCTTTCCTACTGGCCATTGAATCGCATAGAATTTATCAATTAGGAGGCACCTTATGACCATACAGTGGTTTCCAGGACACATGGCAAAAGCAAAACGAGAAGTGGCTGAGAAGCTGAAGCTCGTTGATTTCGTGATCGAACTCGTTGATGCTCGAGCTCCTTTGTCCTCACAAAATCCAATGCTTCATGAAATCTTGCAAGATAAGCCAAAGATGATAGTACTTATGAAAAAGGATTTGGCTGACCCAAATGTCACGAAAGAATGGATTAGTTACAATGAACAAAGAGGCACGCCATCTCTCGCCATCGAAGCAAACAAAAAACAAGATATTCAAAAAGTCGTCCAGATGGCTAAGGATCTTGGAAAAGAAAAAATAGAGAAGTTAAAAGCCAAAGGTGTTAGACCTCGGCCTTCACGAGCAATGATTATCGGCATTCCCAATGTAGGAAAGTCAACATTAATTAATCGCCTCGCAAATAAAAAGATGGCACAAACGGGAGATAAGCCAGGTGTTACGAAAAAGCAGCAGTGGATAAAAGTGAAGAAAGAATTTGAACTTCTTGATACCCCTGGTATATTATGGCCGAAATTTGAAGAAGAAGAAGTTGGATATCGTTTAGCTTCAATTGGAACGATTAAAGATCAAATTCTTCCGAAAGAGGATGTGGCCGCTTACGTTCTAGATTATTTACAAACTCATTACTCTTCACTTCTAGAAGACAGATATGACTTTGAGAGCTATGATGATATCATGGATGCTTTCGAAACAATTGGCAAAAAACGCGGTTGTCTCGAAAGTGGCGGCCATGTAAATTTCGAAAAAGTTTCTGATGTGATATTGCAAGATTTACGCACAGGAAAACTTGGCTTAATCAGCTTTGAACGACCATAAAAATTATTAAACAAGCGCAATGTGGAAACCCACCTTGCGTTTTTTCATAGTTTCAATTTTAGGTATTATTGATGTAGCTGTATAATGGTTTATTCCATTAAATAGCAGGATTCTGGAAGACTCGACTTCGAGATAACTTGGGTTCGTACTGGTAATAATGTTAGGGATGTCTGGAAAATAACTCGCTTTCCTGCGGGGGAACTGACAAGCTTCCTCGTTCGCTGCGCTCCCTTTGGGATCTCGCCTAGCTCCTTCTCCCGTGGGAGTCTCGTCATTTTCCAGCCATCCCAGCTGTCATTAGGCTAACGAACCCATTCGAATGGAGATTAACAAAGGGAAGGTTATTCTCGATTACCTTCTACAAATAGGTATTTGAAAAGCTACAAATAGCCTTCCAATGGGTTTTAATTGCTTTTTTTATATAAGGAAAAGTTTCACTATAACAGCGTTTCCGTTTAGTCAAACAAACGTGAGGTGGGAGGGGAGATGGGGAGACTCCTGCGGGAATGGAATGGCTGGCAACCCCGCAGAGAGCCTGGCGAACGAGGAAACTTGCCGTCATCCCCGCGGAAAGCGAGCCTTTTCTCCGAACACCTCTCCAGAATACAAGGTAACGGAAACAGCCTTGAATTCAAGCCTTCAAGAAAAGGAGGCTTGAATGGAAGTAATAGAAATATGCGGTTAATTATTATTCACCAGATTTATTAGTAAAAGCTATTTATGGTAATTACATAAACGAACGGTTTGGCTGAAATTAAAAATATATGGGGAGATAGAAAGATGACTAGAACGATGACAATAACAGAAATTAAAAAGAAAATGAAACAGGCCCAATTTTCTCATGAGGAAATTGATCGATTGAGAAATGATGATAGAAAAGGTGTTCAGAAGCTGATCAGTCAATATGATTCTCTCCAAATGAAACAGGCCCAATTAAAAAAGCAGTACGAAGAAATGATGGTCTACGAAAAGGAAAGTTACTATAAGGGGAAAGCTTTTATTGCAGGAATTGATGAAGCAGGAAGAGGCCCGCTTGCTGGTCCAGTCGTAGCCGCAGCCGTCATATTGCCAGAAGGCTTTTACTTAGAAGGACTTAATGATTCCAAAAAATTGTCTCTAGATCGTCGAGAACAATTTTTTGAAGAAATAATAAATATCGCTGATACGGGAAGAGGAATTGTAACTAGTGAAGAAATTGACCGATTGAATATATATCAAGCGACAAAGCTAGCCATGAAACGAGCCGTGAATAATCTTATTCAAACACCGGATCACCTGCTCATTGATGCGGTCACTCTAGAAGATGTACCCTTATCTCAAACAAATATTGTAAAAGGAGATCAAAAGAGCGTATCGATCGCGGCTGCTAGTGTCATAGCCAAGGTAACACGAGACCGAATGATGACAGATCTTCATAGCAAATATCCTATGTATCAGTTTGTCTCCAATCAAGGTTATGGAACGAAAGCGCATTTAGAAGCTTTAGAGACTCATGGCCCTTCACCGTATCATCGAAGAAGCTTTGCTCCAGTAAAAGATTTAATAACTATGAGTGAGTAAGTAGGTTCTGAACATGAAATACCGCTACTTGTAGCATAACCTCTTGTAAATTTCCGGTAGTATTGAAATTAATCACCAAATTCCAGAAGCATGTGCCATGTGATCGGTAGATATCAAATGCAAAGTTTGATAGGGGATGACTAAATTCCCCTTATTTTAGTTTACATAATAAATAACTCGTCAATCTATTGAATTTTTCGACAGATATCCGCCCTTAGTATGGACAATTGCTAACTTTTTTTTATACAATGAACATGCAGTGAAAATTGATGGGAGGATGAAACATGAACATTCACGAGTATCAAGGAAAACAAATCATGCGTGATTTTGGCGTATCTGTGCCAAATGGCCACGTCGCATATACCGTAGATGAAGCTGTTGAAGCAGCTGAGAAATTAGGTAGCGATGTAACAGTCGTCAAAGCGCAAATCCATGCAGGCGGACGTGGGAAAGCCGGTGGAGTAAAAATTGCAAAGAATCTTGATGAAGTGCGTACATACGCTGATGAGATACTAGGAAAGACACTTGTAACCCATCAGACTGGTCCAGAAGGCAAAGAAGTAAAGCGCTTACTCATTGAAGAAGGTTGCGACATTCAAAGCGAATACTATGTCGGACTTGTACTGGATCGTGCGACAAGTAAAGTTACAATGATGGCATCTGAAGAGGGCGGTACAGAGATCGAGGAAGTAGCCGCAGAAACTCCGGAGAAAATTTTCAAAGAAGTTATCGATCCGGTTACTGGCCTGACACCATTCCAGGCACGCCGTCTTGCCTTTAATATCAATATTCCTAAAGAGGCTTTGGGCAAAGCCGTTAAATTCATGCTCGGACTTTATGACGTTTTCGTGAAAAAGGATTGCTCTGTAGCGGAGATCAACCCTCTAGTTACAACAGGAGACGGTGATGTGCTTGCACTTGATTCTAAGTTGAATTTTGACGATAACGCTTTATTCCGTCAAAAAGATATCTCCGAACTTCGTGATTTAGACGAAGAAGATCCAAAAGAAGTAGAAGCATCCAAGTATGACCTAAGCTACATTGCACTTGATGGTAACATTGGCTGTATGGTAAATGGAGCCGGCTTGGCAATGGCGACTATGGATACCATCAAACACTATAATGGTGACCCAGCTAACTTCCTTGATGTTGGTGGCGGGGCGACAGCCGAGAAAGTTACTGAAGCATTCAAAATAATTCTTTCTGATGATAACGTTAAAGGTATTTTTGTAAATATCTTCGGAGGTATTATGAAGTGTGATGTCATTGCCGAAGGTGTTGTTGAAGCTACGAAGCAAATTGGCTTGACACTTCCGTTAGTCGTCCGTTTAGAAGGTACGAACGTTGAACAAGGTAAGAAAATCCTGGACGAGTCAGGGTTGAATATCACCTCTGCGGATTCGATGGCAGAAGGCGCTCAAAAAATCGTAGAACTAGTCAAGTAAGAAAGGCGGGGAAATCAGATGAGTGTATATATTAACAAAGACACAAAAGTTATTGTTCAAGGAATTACGGGCTCTACAGCTCTTTTCCATACAAAACAAATGGTTGAATACGGTACACAGATCGTCGGAGGGGTAACTCCTGGTAAAGGCGGTACAGAGGTCGAAGGAATTCCTGTTTTTAATACCGTACAACAAGCGGTAGAAAAGACAGGAGCGAATGCATCTGTCATTTATGTACCCGCTCCATTTGCAGCAGATGCAATTATGGAAGCAACGGATGCTGAGCTTGACCTGGCTATTTGTATCACAGAGCACATTCCTGTTCTTGATATGGTAAAAGTAAAACGCTTTATGGAAGGCAAGAAAACTCGTCTAGTAGGACCGAACTGTCCTGGAGTCATCACTCCTGACGAATGTAAGATTGGCATCATGCCTGGTTATATCCATAAAAAAGGTCATGTGGGCGTAGTATCACGTTCTGGTACCTTAACTTACGAGGCTGTGCATCAACTATCTGAAGCTGGAATTGGTCAGTCTACAGCTGTAGGGATCGGTGGAGACCCTGTTAATGGTACGGATTTCATTGATGTACTTAAAGCATTCAATGAAGATGAGGATACAGAAGCTGTTATTATGATTGGTGAAATCGGTGGTACTGCTGAGGAAGAAGCGGCTGAATGGGTAAAAGAGAATATGAATAAACCAGTCGTAGGATTTATCGGTGGTCGTACAGCTCCTCCTGGAAAACGAATGGGCCACGCAGGTGCCATTATTTCTGGTGGTAAGGGTACGGCTGATGAAAAAATCCGCGTGATGAATGAGTGTGGTATTGAAGTAGCTGAAACGCCTTCTGTAATGGGAGAAACGCTCATAAATGTATTAAAGAATGAAGGTCTTTTTGATAAGTGTAAGACCCACTGAGAATCCCAAAATACTATATAAGATGTTGGATAGCCGTGCCTGTTTAGGGCACGGTTTTCCCTCTATGGAAAGAGGTAAGTTATGATTAAAAGAAGAGAAAATTTAATACGGCTTCACTCTTCACCTAATGTTACAAGAGCACTGATTCGAAAGCTTCTCCAGGTAGATCCTCACTTACATTCCCCTTTTACATTGTCCCCCAGATCACTCTCCTTATTAACAAAAATTAAAGAGTCTAGGGCAGCAGCGATCCACAATTATTTAAATGACTATAATATAATGAAGAAACTCGACACTGTTTTGCAAAAAATTCACTGTTTGACTATATTCGACAACAATTATCCTCCCCTTCTAAGGTCGATTCCCGACCCTCCTCTTGTCTTATATGCTGTCGGTAATCTGCAACTTCTTGAATATTCTCCATCTTTAAGTGTGGTCGGTACGAGAAAACCTTCTTCTTACGCTTATCCATCTATGAAAAAAATTCTTATTCCGCTCATTCAGGAAGGTTTTACGTTAGTCAGCGGGATGGCACAAGGGGTTGACCAATTTGCTCATCATTTGGCGGTAGCCTACAATGGGACTACGATTGCTGTGCTAGGATCAGGCTTTCATCATATTTATCCTACGAATGACATAGCCTTGTATCAACGATTGGTTAGCAAGCATTTAGTATTAAGCGAGTACCCTCCAGACCGTCCGGCAAAAAAATTTCATTTTCCAGAGCGAAACCGAATTATTTCAGGACTGACCAGTGGGACCTTTGTTGTTGAAGCAAGAGTAAAGAGTGGATCCCTAATTACAGTTGATCAGGCGCTAGAGCAAGGAAAAGATGTTTATGCCATGCCTGGTCTACCGGGGAATCCTATGAGTGAAGGGTGCCATAAGATGATCAATGATGGCGCTAAATTAGTACATTCGCATCACGATATTTTAGAAGATTGGAAAGAAAAGATTTGAATAAAATGTTTCAAAAGTGTTAAAGTCTAGATTAGTAATTGGAAAAAATACCCCACACAATGTAGCTATGATGTTTGACAAACGGTTTCATTGTATTTAATAATGGGGAAGATTTATCTTATGAATGAAATAATATAAAAAAAGAAAACAACCTCTATGGGAGGAACCTACATGGCAGATTATCTTGTAATCGTCGAATCTCCTGCGAAAGCAAAAACGATCGAACGATATCTTGGAAAAAAATATAAAGTGAAAGCATCACTAGGACATGTCCGTGACTTGCCCAAAAGTCAAATGGGTGTCGATGTTGAAAAAGAATTTGAACCGAAGTATATTACGATCCGAGGCAAAGGACCAGTATTAAAAGAATTGAAAACTGCTGCTAAAAAAGCAAAGCGCGTCTATCTTGCGGCCGACCCCGATAGGGAAGGGGAGGCGATCGCCTGGCATTTGGCTCACAGTCTCGATATAGACGACCGTTCCGAATGTCGTGTTGTTTTTAACGAAATTACGAAAGAAGCCATTAAGAATTCTTTCAAACAACCAAGGAAAATCAATTCGAATTTGGTAGATGCCCAACAGGCCCGGCGTGTATTGGACCGTCTTGTCGGTTACAACATCAGTCCAATTCTATGGAAAAAAGTAAAAAAAGGATTGTCAGCTGGTCGTGTCCAATCGGTGGCTGTTAAGATCATCATCGACCGTGAAAACGAAATCAAAAATTTCGTCCCAGAAGAGTATTGGACAATTGAAGCTGATTTTCTAAAAGATAAAGAGATGTTCGAAGGCTCTTTTTACGGCGTTGAGGGTAAAAAGCAGGATCTTAAAACAGAGGATGACGTGAAAGCGATCCAACAACGGATGAGTGGAAAAGAATTCTCTGTAGATAAAGTCAACAAACGAGAAAGAAAACGAAATCCTTCTTTACCTTTTACAACTTCATCTCTTCAACAGGAAGCTGCTAGAAAGCTGAACTTCCGGGCTAAGAAAACCATGATGATTGCTCAGCAGCTGTATGAGGGGATAGATTTAGGTGGAAAACAGGGAATTACCGGTTTGATTACGTATATGCGTACAGACTCTACACGCCTATCTAATTCCGCTAAAGCAGATGCAAAACAATATATCGAAAATAATTTCGGTAAAGAGTACTTAGGGTATAGGAAGGACGCTAAGAAACAAGAAGGAGCTCAGGATGCTCACGAAGCGATTCGCCCAACAGGTGCTGACAGAGACCCTAAGGCAATGAAGAGCATCTTATCCAGGGATCAGTATCGTTTATACAAGCTAGTCTGGGACCGTTTCATAGCAAGTCAGATGGCGCCGGCTGTTCTTGATACAATGACTGTACATTTGTATAACGAGGGTGTAGAATTTCGTGCTACTGGCTCTGAAGTGAAATTTAAAGGGTTCATGAAAGTGTATATTGAAGGAAGAGATGACAATAAAAAAGAGAAAGATAAGCTTCTACCTTATTTAGAAGAAGGTATGAAGGTTAAGGCTGAAGATATCAAGCCTAATCAGCACTTTACACAGCCGCCTCCAAGATATACAGAGGCGAGACTTGTAAAAACGCTTGAAGAGTTAGGCATTGGCCGTCCATCCACATATGCTCCTACGCTGGACACCATTCAGCGTCGTGGATATGTAGCTCTCGATAATAAGCGATTCGTCCCAACGGAGCTGGGTGAAATTGTTTTAGAGCAGCTGAGAGACTATTTCCCTGAAATTATAGACGTCGACTTTACGAAAGAAATGGAAGACGATCTTGATGCTATTGAAGAAGGGAAAGAAGAATGGGTATCGATTATCAGCGACTTTTACAAAGATTTTGAACCACGCTTAACTAAAGCTGAGAAAGAAATGGAAGAAATCGAAATTAAGGATGAGCCAGCAGGCATTGACTGTGAAAAATGCGGCCATGAGATGGTCTATAAAATGGGGCGCTACGGCAAATTCCTTGCATGCTCGAATTTCCCGGACTGTAGGAATACAAAACCGATTCTGAAAAAAGTAGGGGTCACTTGTCCGAAGTGTAACGAGGGCGAAGTGGTCGAAAGAAAAAGTAAGAAAAATCGCAAGTTCTTCGGCTGCGAGCGTTATCCTGAATGTGATTTCATATCATGGGACAAGCCAATCAGTCGTCCATGTCCGAAATGTGAATCGCTGCTTGTTGAGAAGAAGTCCAAAAAAGGGACACAGATTCAATGTACCAATTGCGATTATAAAGAGGAACCGCAATCGTAATCCGTTGTTATAAAAGAATGAGCCACTGACTAACCTAATAGTCAGTGGCTCTTTTTATTTTGAATAGATATGAATTGACACATTTCGACAAGACCGCTATAATTACGCTTTGGTAAGTCTACATACTTGACAGTTCATGGAAATGAAATTGAAAAAAATGATGGGAAATACTCCTTTAGAGAATAAAAAACATTTTATGATTAATGTTTACACTTGGAAACAATTCAGAATTTTGTTACATTTTAATTAAATTCATTGTCGTACGAATCTGAAATGTGATAAAATTTAAACGCCTTTGTGAGGTGAAACATGGGAAATCAATTGGAAGCACTTCAGCAATCGTTTATCGAATATCTAAAAATAGAAAAAAATGCTTCTCCTTTGACTGTTGAAAACTACAAGAAGGATATCGAAGTATTTGGTGAGTTTTTAAATGCCGAAGGGTTGTCCATCACCGAGTGTGAATACTCTACGATTCGTATCTTCTTATCTCGTTTGTACGAGGCGCAGCTATCTAGAAGGACTGTATCGAGAAAGGTTTCTAGTCTTCGAAGCTTTTTTAGGTTCTTAGATCGAGAAGAATTCATCCACTCTAATCCCTTCGTGAATGTCTCACTACCTAAAGAGAGCCGGATGATCCCTGAATTTTTCTATGAAGAAGAAATAAAGCAACTTTTTACAGTCAGCGATTTGTCCGATCCTCTAGGTCAGAGAAATCAAGCGATTATCGAATTGCTTTATGGAACAGGAATCCGGGTAAGTGAGTGCACAAAAATAGAGCTTGGGGACATTGATTTCTCTTTAGCAACTCTGCTTGTGCATGGAAAGGGCCGAAAAGAAAGATATGTACCCTTCGGTCAATTCGCTTCTCGGGCGTTATCTAGTTATATAGAACGAGGAAGAAAACAGCTTGCAGCTAAAAGCAGCCAGCAGCCAGCAAATCTCTTCTTAAACGCAAGAGGTGGACCTCTAACAGCAAGAGGTGTACGTTTAATTCTAGATAAGATGGTAAAAGAAGCTGCATTGACAGTGGATATCCATCCGCATAAAATTAGGCACTCGTTTGCGACCCATTTACTGAACGCAGGTGCTGATCTTCGTTCTGTTCAAGAATTGCTGGGTCATGAACACCTTTCATCAACACAAGTCTATACACACGTTACTAAAGATCGGTTGCGTAATGTCTATATGAATAGCCATCCGAGAGCTAATAAATGAGGTGAAATGATGGAACAACAATTTCATGCAACAACTATTTTTGCTGTCCAACACAATGGTCAAAGCGCCATGAGCGGTGACGGTCAGGTGACTCTTGGAAACCAGGTTGTCATGAAGCATAAAGCACAGAAAGTCCGTCGGCTTTTTAATGGTCAAGTACTGGCTGGATTTGCAGGCTCTGTTGCCGATGCATTTACCCTGTTTGAAAAGTTTGAAGGCAAACTCGAAACATTTGATGGCAATCTTGCCAGAGCATCAGTTGAACTTGCTAAAGAATGGCGCAGTGATCGTGTTCTTCGTAAATTAGAAGCCATGTTGATTGTCATGAATAATGAAAAAATGTTTTTAGTTTCAGGTACTGGGGAAGTGATAGAACCGGACGATGGAATTCTCGCAATCGGTTCAGGAGGCAATTTTGCCTTAAGTGCTGGGAGAGCACTGAAAAGATATTCTTCAGAACAGACAGCTGAACAGATTGCAAAAGCAGCGTTAGAGATTGCAGGAGAGATTTGTGTATTTACGAATGATCAAATCATTCTAGAGGTGCTCGAATAAGGAGGGCGTTTTAATGTCACTGAATTTAACACCGAAGCAAATTGTAGAAAAGCTAGATCAATATATCATCGGTCAAAACAGTGCGAAAAGATCAGTAGCGATTGCGCTTAGAAATCGATACAGACGTATGCAGCTGCAGGATGAAATCAGAGATGAAATAGTTCCCAAAAATATTCTTATGATGGGTCCTACAGGTGTAGGGAAAACAGAAATTGCAAGAAGACTGGCAAAATTGGTCGGTGCGCCATTTGTTAAGGTTGAGGCCACCAAATTTACTGAAGTGGGCTATGTAGGACGCGATGTAGAGTCTATGGTGCGTGACCTTGTGGAAATGGCCGTCAGAATGGTAAAAGAAGAAAAAATGGAGGCTGTGAAGGATCGAGCAGAAGAACAAGCAAATAAGCGTCTTGTAAAACTATTAGTTCCTTCAAAGAAAAAGCAGACCAATAATTTTAAAAACCCTCTAGAAATGTTCTTTAACCAGGGAGCACAACAAGATAATGAACCAAAACAAGATAACGAAGAAGCAGAATTGGAAACAAAAAGAAGCCGTATCCGCCATCAATTGGATATGGGTGAACTGGAAGACCGGATGGTGACCATTGAAGTAGAAGAGTCACAGTCTTCCATGTTTGATATGCTCCAAGGTTCAGGAATGGAACAAATGGGAATGAACATGCAGGATGCATTCAGTCAATTTATGCCTAAAAAGAAAAAAAAGCGTAGATTACCTGTTTCTGAAGCTCGTAAAGTGTTAACCCAAGAAGAGGCGAGCAAACTTGTCGATATGGATGAAGTGGGACAGGAGGCTGTTCAAAAGGTAGAACAAGCTGGCATGATTTTTATCGACGAGATCGACAAAGTTGCGGCAAAAGGTGACAATCAGGCAAATGTTTCACGTGAGGGAGTTCAGCGTGACATTTTGCCGATCGTTGAAGGATCCACAGTCGTTACAAAATACGGACCTGTTTCTACCGATCATATTCTATTCATTGCTGCAGGAGCTTTCCATATGGCAAAGCCTTCGGATTTAATTCCTGAACTCCAAGGGCGTTTCCCAATTAGAGTCGAATTAAATAAGCTTACCGTAGAGGATTTCAGAAACATTTTAATAGAGCCGTCTAACGCCCTTTTAAAACAATATAAGGCACTCCTTGAAGTTGAAGGTATAAAGGTGGAATTTTCTGACGATGCTATTACTAGACTCGCAGAAATTGCTCAGGAAGTGAATCAGGAAACAGATAATATCGGAGCAAGACGTTTACACACAATATTAGAGAAGCTTTTGGAAGATCTCTCCTTTGAAGCTCCTGATGTCATGATGGAAAAAATAGAAATTACACCGCAATATGTAGACAGCAAACTATCTTCTATTGTAAAAAATAAAGATCTAAGTAGATTCATTTTATAATCAAAAGGAGGAAACAATCATGAAATTATTAGATCGAGCAAGAAGAATTAACGCTATGCTTCAAAAAACAACGGGGAAATCAGTTGACTTTAATGATATGTCCGCTACTCTTCGAGACGTTATCGAAGCAAATACTTTTGTATTAAGCCGTAGAGGAAAACTATTAGGATTCGCTATCAACCAGGAAATTGAAAATGAGCGAATGAAAGAAATGCTTTCAGAGCGTCAATTCCCACAAGAATATACTCAGAGTCTATTCAATATCCAAGAAACTACACCGGATATTGATATTAACAGTGAATATACAGCATTTCCTGTTGAAAACCGTGAATTGTTTGAGAATGGACTAACTACAATCGTTCCGATCATTGGAGGCGGGCAGAGACTAGGAACATTAATTCTTAGTCGTCTTGACAGCAGTTTCAATGACGACGATTTACTACTTGCTGAATACGGTGCTACGGTTGTTGGAATGGAGATTCTTCATGAGAAAACCGAAGAAATTGAACAGGAAGCACGTAGTAAAGCTGTGGTTCAGATGGCGATCAGTTCACTTTCCTACAGTGAACTTGAAGCTATCGAGCACATCTTCGAAGAGCTTGAAGGCAATGAAGGGTTACTTGTAGCAAGTAAAGTTGCAGACCGTGTTGGAATCACTCGTTCTGTAATCGTTAATGCTTTGAGAAAACTTGAAAGTGCTGGAGTAATCGAATCACGTTCACTTGGTATGAAAGGTACTTACATCAAAGTCCTTAATAATAACTTCTTACTAGAGCTGCAAAAGCTCCGTACGAACTAAATAAGCGAACAAGAGCCGCTGTGATACTTTTATCACAGCGGCTTTTTGCTTGTTAAAGTGTACATTCATGTTTGAAACAAGTGCAATTTTTCATATCCCCTCCATAACTATGAATACACAGTTTCGAAGCTTTCATGTGAAAGGTGGTGGATGTAATTGTTCGAAACCATCTTCTCCGGAATGGAGCATTTGCGGACTGGTCATGCAGGTAATTCAGTAGCCATTCTCTTCCGTGAAGAAAATAGCAAATTCCAAGTAGCTTCATACCGAAACATCAAATGGCAAGGGCCATTGGAGAAGGGGGAGCTCCTGTGGTCGAATCGTGCAGGGTTAATTCCCTGAAGGCGCAGTCTGAGGAAGCTTACCGTACACCCAGGGAAAACGACTTCTTCATTTACGGCCCTAAACTATACAAACAACTAAAAATAAAGTATTCCAGAATACTGCTAAATTCTTTAATAATACGGCATGAAAGAAGCTTTTATTATTATTTTGGAATTGGAAGAAAATAAATTCATTTTAGGGGAAAGTTATGCAATAATGTTCATTATAATAGTAAATTCGACAAATGGTAACATGAGGAAAATAATGAAGGAGAATGTCCTAGCTCTTTAGGACCTTTTGTAATACTATCGTAAAAATACAGGAGATAAAGTAGACAGATGTATACAAATCTTTTTACAATTGAATCTACGATACTGGAAAAATGTCGAAATGAGGGGAAAATATGTCTTTATTCAGTAATACGTTTACTTCACTGGAACATTCATTAAACTATGCAGCCGAAAAGAACCGTGCCATATCCAGCAACATAGCTAATGTTGATACTCCTGGATATAAAACAAAAAATGTCGTATTCAAAGATATGCTTTATCAGGAAGTGTCAACCCTCACCGCAAAAAAGACAGATATGCGCCATTTTGGCTTTCAACCTTTCAACAAGGTCCCCTTTAGTACAATTACAAATTCGAATACTACATACAACCATAATGGCAACAACGTAGATGTTGACAAGGAAATGAGTGAACTGGCAAAAAATCAAATTTACTATCAAGCATTGGCGGACCGAATGAGCGGGAAATTCAACAGGCTGGAATCAGTGATCAAAGGGGGGAATTAAAAGGTGAGTATTTTCAAATCCATGAATGCGAGTTCTAGTGCACTTACTGCACAACGACTGAGAATGGATGTCGCATCTTCTAATATAGCCAATGCAAACTCAACAAGGGCAACACTTAACGAAAATGGAGAATGGTGACCCTATAAGAGGGAAATGATTGTTTTTCAATCAGAAGATCAAACTTTCAAATCATTCCTTTAGCAGGCTTCTGTTTCTACTTCTTCGAGTGGTGTAAAGGCTGTACATATTGTTGAGGATGAAAAGCCGTTTAAGCTAGTCTTCAATCCTTCTCATCCTGATGCAAACGTTGAAGGTTATGTAGAAGTACCCAATGTCGACCCACTCCAGGAAATGGTCGATATGATGAGTGCTACTCGCTCTTATGAGGCAAATGTAACTTCATTGAATGCCTCAAAAAGTATGCTTATGAAAGCTTTGGAAATTGGTAGATAGGATAGGAGAGATTATTAATGCCTGAAATCACTACGATTATGAATCAGCCGTCAATTTCTGCAAATTTACTCACATCTAAAGCTCAACGTAATGAATCCACCGGTACTGCCCAATAACAATTCGCTCAACAGCTGAGAAGTGCGATAAATGATGTCAATAAATCTCAAATCAAATCAGACCAGATGACTAGCTATGGCAAGAGGAGAAGTTGACGATTTACATAATGTGATGATTGCCTCGCAAAAAGCGAGCATAACTATGCAGACTACCGTTGAGGTACAAAATAAAGTCATTGAAGCTTATAAAGAAATGATGAGAATGCAGGTTTAATTTTCACTTATCTCATTTCGCATTATACTATTCTCTTAAGTCGCGCGTTTTTTGGGGGCAATTATGAAAGAAAAATTTATTACATATAAAAATAGAATAGAGAAGTTTTGGGGAAACACAAGTAAATCGCAAAAAGGAATGGTTATAGGAGTTACTTCTTTTCTTACACTCATTTTAATTACAGTCAGTATTTTTTCCTCCAATACAAAAATGATTCCTCTTTATAAAGATCTTACGCTTCAGGAAATGGGGCAAATTAAAACGGAGTTGGATACGCGCGGAATTCCGTGTGAATTAGAGCAAGGAGGAACTACGATCCTTGTTCCGGATAATCAGGCAGAGACTTTACTTGTCGATTTAGCAGCATCAGGATTACCGAACAGCGGAACGATATAAACTACTTAGGTATGCTCCCTGATGATCGTAAAGTCTTGAAAGCTGTCCATCATCAAGAGCCTTTTGTCATTCACTCCCCGTCTTGTCCGGCAAGCAAAGCGATAGATGGTATTGCAATGCAAATCTTAAGTGGAACCATCGGTCTTTCAACTGTTCCATCTCAGTCTTTTATATCAAAATTGAAAAGCTATTTAATTCCTAAGGTTTATTAAGGTTCAACTATTATAACTTCAAGATTAGTAATGAAATAAATTTATTAAGAGGGGAGGATCCTTATGGCAATTTCTTTATCTTCTCAGGAACAACACTTGTGGAAGCTATGGACGTCCAGTCAGGACATCGAAGCAGCAAACCAATTGATTCAGTGTTATGACTATCTGGTAAGCTATCATGTGCAGAGGATTGCTGCCCATCTGCCTAAAAGTGTGAATAAAGATGATATAAGAAGTCTTGGGATGCTTGGTTTATTTGATGCGCTGAAAAAGTTTGATTTAGATAGAGATCTGAAGTTTGATACCTACGCTTCTTTTAGAATAAGAGGAACCATTATAGATGGTCTTAGAAAAGAAGACTGGCTTCCTCGCTCGGTGAGAGATAAATCAAAGAAAATAGAACAAGCTGCTTTACAGCTGGAACAGCAGTTGCAAAAGCCTCCAACTTCTTTAGAAATCGCACATTACCTGGGGGTAGAAAAAGAAGAAGTAGAAGAAACGGTTAAAGATTCTCTATTCGCTAATGTGTTATCTATGGAAGAAAAACCGAAAGATGGAAGAGACGATCATAAAGAAGGAATCGGCTATTCTCTTCCTGATTATCAAACCCCTACACCGTCTGACGCAGCAATTAAAAAGGAAAACTTCGAGGAGCTTGCCTTACAAATAAAGAAATTGAACGAAAAGGAACAAATGGTGATTAGTTTATTTTACAATGAAGAACTAACCCTTACGGAGATCGGACAAATATTGGAGTTAACGACATCAAGAATTTCTCAAATTCATGCAAAAGCTATATTCAAGCTAAAAACCTCTCTTAAAGAAATCGTTCAGAAGTAACAAGTTTGACGATAATGACTGCGAGCAAATCTTGGGAACCATTGCAGGTGAAAGTAAATGACCACTTTTTTATTAATAATAAGTTTTATAATAGATGGGATAATCATTCTGGGTCTATTAATTTTAACAACGAAGATTAAAAAGACTGAAGAGCTTGAATTAAGACAAAAACAAGTGGCAGATGAAATCGAAGATCTATTCACATCCTATTTGTTAGAACTAAAGGAAGAGAACAATCAAATGAGTGAATGGATAAATACTTCCAAAGCTTCTTCCTTTAAAGAGAGGGATTCGTTAGAGGAAAGGAAGGCAGATGAGGCACCCCTTTACTCTACACCTGATTTAGATCAAAAAGAGAACTACACGCCTACATTGCATTCAAAAATATTAATTATGAAACAGAACGGATCATCTATTGAATAAATTGCAAGAGAACTAGACAAAGGAAAAACAGAGGTCGAACTACTTCTGAAATTTAACTCAAAAAAATAGTGAAAGAACTTGAATGAAGCGCATGGTTATGGTATATTTACTGTCGGTGTCAATACACACGCCTTTGGATTCTTCTATAGGTTGCTCTATTAAAGAGTTTGTAGAGGAAAATGATAAGGGCGGAGGATACTAAAATAAACCAAACAGGAGGAACTATAATGTCTGTAATTTCTATGAAACAGCTATTAGAAGCTGGTGTTCACTTTGGGCACCAAACCCGTCGCTGGAATCCGAAGATGAAGAAGTATATCTTCACAGAGCGTAACGGAATTTACATCATCGACCTGCAAAAAACAGTTAAGAAGGTTGATGAAGCCTTTAACTACGTGAAAGATGTCGCTGCAAACGGCGGTAACATTCTTTTTGTAGGAACGAAGAAACAAGCACAGGACACTGTCCGTGAAGAAGCTACTCGTTGTGGCATGTACTACATCAACCAGCGTTGGTTGGGTGGAACACTAACTAACTTTGAAACGATCCGTAAGCGTATCAATCGTCTAAAAGACATTGAGCGCATGGAAGAAGACGGTACTTTCGACGTACTTCCTAAAAAAGAAGTTGTCGACATGCTTAAAGAAAAAGATCGTCTTGTTAAATTCCTAGGCGGAATCAAAGAAATGAATACTCTTCCAGATGCAATGTTTGTCATTGACCCTCGTAAAGAGCGCATTGCAATTGCTGAAGCACACAAACTAAACATTCCAGTAGTAGGAATCGTCGATACAAACTGCGATCCTGATGAAATCGATTATGTGATCCCAGCAAACGACGATGCGATCCGTGCTGTTAAATTGTTAACATCTAAAATGGCAGACGCTGTACTTGAAGCAAAACAAGGTGAAGAAACTGAAACAACAGAAGAAGCTGAAGTAGAGGCTGCTACTGAGTAAGATGACTTTTAAAGGTGATAAGGGGGTATACCTTTTATCACCTTTTTTAAAAACGAAAAGCTTTCAGAGAACTGCTGCTCCTGTTCTCTTTGGGCTAATCTTCACACATTCGTTTATTTAACAAGGAGGCTTTAAAATGGCTGTAAACGCTAAAATGGTAAAAGAACTTCGTGAAAAAACTGGTGCTGGAATGATGGACTGTAAAAAAGCACTGACTGAAACTGATGGAGACATGGAAAAAGCTGTTGACTGGCTTCGTGAGAAAGGAATTTCTAAAGCACAGAAGAAAGCTAACCGTATTGCTGCGGAAGGTTCTGCTGCAATTGAGATCTCCGGTAACACAGCTGTCCTTTTTGAAGTGAACTGCGAAACTGACTTCGTTACAAAGAACGATCAGTTCAAAGCGCTTCTTAAAGAGTTGGGTGAGCATCTTGTCTCCCAAAAACCTGCAACTGTTGAAGAAGCACTAGAACAAAAACTTCATGGCGAAGGTGAAGTTCTAAGCAGCTATATCACAGACATTGTCGCGAAAATCGGAGAGAAAATTTCTCTTCGCCGTTTCGTAATCAAAGAGAAAACAGATAACGACGCTTTCGGTGCTTACCTTCACATGGGCGGTAACATCGGTGTCCTTACAGTACTAGAAGGTTCTACTGACGAGCAAGCAGCTAAAGATGTTGCTATGCACGTAGCAGCCGTTAACCCTCGTTATGTATCTAGTGACGAGATTCCTGAAGAAGAAGCAAACGCAGAACGCGAAATGCTTAAGACTCAAGCGATGAACGAAGGAAAACCTGAAAATATCGTTGAAAAAATGGTTGAAGGTCGTATGAATAAGTTTTACGAAGAAGTTTGCTTGCTGCAACAAAGTTTCGTAAAAGACCCAGATCAAAAAGTGAAGAAATTCGTTGAGTCTAAAGGTGGAACAATCACTGGATTCAGCCGTTTCGAAGTTGGCGAAGGCATGGAAAAACGTGAAGAAAACTTCGCTGATGAAGTAATGAATCAAGTTAAAAAATAATGATGGTTTGGTATAGGGGACACCGCGTGCGTGTTCCCTATTTTCAAAAATGATGCTACATAGCATACTTTACAACTAGTAGCAGGACTACACAGCAAACACACGGGAGGTTACTATGACTACTGCTCGCTATCGTCGAATTGTACTGAAACTAAGTGGGGAAGCCTTAAGTGGTGAAGCTGGTTTCGGTCTAGAACCAAGTATTATCCAATCTGTTTCACGTCAAGTAAAAGAAGTTGCCGAACTCGGTGTTGAAGTTGCCGTAGTTGTAGGAGGCGGCAATATTTGGCGAGGAAAAGTTGGAAGCG